>VXRS01000210.1:6737-17519 GCA_009838385.1 Dehalococcoidia bacterium
GATTCCTGCAGGCGGAGGGGGTGCAGAACATCCCCAGCTGGGGAAAGTTCTGGCTGGCGCTGCTCAATCTCTACGACTGGACCGGGCTACACCCCATTCTCCCGGAACTGTGGAGCTTGCCCCGCCGCCTTCCGTTGCATCCCTCGAACTGGTACTGCCATACACGGCTCATCTACATGGCCATGGCCGCGATCTACGCGCGCCGGTTCCAGGCGCCCGTCACGCCCACGATCGCGTCCTTGCGCGACGAGCTGTTCCCCCAGGGGTTCGAGAACGTCGACTTTCCCGCGAGCCGCAATCGGTTGCGCGAGGCTGACCTCTTCGCGAGACCGACCGTGTGGCTACGAGCCGGCTACCGAGGCGCGCAGCTGCTCGAGCGATTCCATGGCAAGCGCCTGCGCGCCAGGTCCGTGGACGCGCTCATCAGCCAGATCAAGTGGGAGCTGAACACGACAGATCACACGAGCATCTCCCCCGTCAGCGGCCTGCTCAACATCCTTGCCCTGTGGCTACGCGATCCCGACGACCCCGACTGCCAGCGAGCGCTCGAGCAGCTCGACCTCTGGTTCTGGGAAGACGAGGAGCGGGGGGCGCGGATGACCGGAGCGAGAAGCGCCTCCTGGGACACCGGATTCGCACTCCAGGCACTCTCCACCGCGCCCCAGCTCGACGGAGTGCCGGACGCGCTTCGGCGCGGGTCCGCCTTCCTGCGCACGCAGCAGATCGAGGACAGCTTCCCCGGATTCCGCGAGGCGTACCGCAACGACCCCCAGGGCGGCTGGTGTTTCGCGGGGAAATGGCATGGCTGGCCGGTGACGGACTGTACCGCGGAAGCCGTGCTCGGGCTCATCGCCGCGGATCGCGCCGCCGTACGCGAGACGGCCCTCCGCGATGCGGTTCGCTTCATGCTGCGTGGCCAGAATCGCGATGGCGGATTCGGCAGCTACGAGGCGCAGCGCTCCGTGTTCGATCTCGAACGATTCAACCCCGCCGAGATGTTTGGCGAATCGATGACGGAGCACTCGTTCGTCGAATGCACCGCCTCCTGCATGGCGGCGCTCGCCGCTTGCAGGGAGCACTTCCCCGAGGTCATCGATGGAGCTGCGGAGCGCGCCCTGTCGCAGGCAGACGTGTGGCTTCGCCACAATCAGGAGCGCGATGGATCGTGGCGTGGCGTCTGGGGCGTTCAGTTCATTTACGGCACGTTGTTCGGAATACGAGGCCTGATTGCCGGCGGAGCGGGGCCGAACGATCCGGCCTTACGTTCGGCCTGCCAGTGGCTCCTGGATCGCCAGCGCGAAGACGGCGGATGGGGCGAGCACCCTGGTGGCTGCCTGACCGGGCGCTACGTCGCACATGAGGAGAGCCAGGTCATCCACACCGCCTGGGCCTTGATTGCCCTTCTTGAGGCGGGGCATTCGAACTGGACCGCCATTTCGCGGGGCGTCCGCTTCCTGATGGACGCGCAGGGCGAGGATGGAACGTGGCCCAGGCAAGACATGGCCGGGGTGTTTTTCCGGACGGCGCTCCTGGATTACGTCCTGTATCGCCAGTATTTCCCCCTGCACGCACTCGGGCTCTATGAAGAGCGACGCAAGACCCGCGGCAGCTGATACCCGAGCGCGACCCTGCCGCCTCGCTCAGTCCTCGGTACGGAGAGGCTTTCGGGCCAGGTAGTAGAACATCGGGGTAAACACACCGGACACGCCGCCGTCGACAAGCGCATCGGCGCCCTCGTTCAACGCACTGCTGACCTCGCGGGCCCCCTCTGGAACGATCCGCAGCTTCTCCCCAACTCTCAGGGCGAGATTCGTCAGGGCTCGGCCGGCAGGAGTGCGCGGAAGGCCGCGCAGGCTCAGATCGCCACCCTGCAACGGGCGGTACCACGGAGTCTCCGGATCGGAGTCAAGCGCGAGATCGCGGGCTTCCACCACCTCGAACCCCGCCGCCCGCAGCGCAGCGCGGATTTCCGAGGTGTGCGCGATATCGGGAAGTCCGTTCCCCTTCATGATGGATCCCTTGATCCGCGCGTGGTCTGCGTCGGCTGGATCGAATGAATCGGTAAGGCACCACTCGTAGCCTGCGAATTCCCCGCCTGGACGGAGGACTCGAGAGATCTCCCGAAACACGGCCGTCTTGTCCGGCGCGTGGGCCGTGGCTTCGATGTTGATCGCGGCGTCGAACTCGTCATCACCTTCCGGGATGTTCATGAAGTCGCCATGGATGAACCGGCACAGCGACTGGATGTCCCTGGTGTGTTCCTGCGCGCGCTGGATCTGGTAGGCGTTCAGATTGATGCCGACGAAGCTGGCCCCGGTGTGGCGGGCCAGATTTCGCATCGGACCGCCGACCCCGCACCCCACGTCCAGCACCTGCATGCCCGCTCTCAAGGAGAGTCGTTCGGCGAGAAAGTGTTCGTGTCTCAGTAGCGAAGCGTTGAGACTTTCGCCCCGTCGCCGGGGGGCAAAGTGAAATGACCGGCCCCAACCAAACTCGTAAAAGTCGGTCACCAGGCTGTAATAGTGGTCGACGACCGCTTGATAGCGACTCTTTCTCAGGTCCGCGCTTCCATCGAAGAGCTCGGTGTAGTCGTCGACCGCGGACTTGAACTCATCAGGGTCCAGATTCCCGATGGAGCGACGCCCGGACCGTTTGGCGCGATGGCTCACCCGGTGCCTCCCTCGGGTGCGCCAGAGCGTTGACTGGAGCCAGATCCTGCTGCCTCAGGCACGGATGGAGGGCTTGTGGGAGGCCGCCGCTCTGGAGCGCGCATGATGCATTCCTGATGGTTGTGGTGTGCTTCCTGAGGCGAGGCCCCGCCGCCTGGGACGGGAAGACTTCGCGCCGTGAGCGTAGGCGCGGCGGAGATCCATCGTCAATGTCCGGAGCACGAAGATCCCGGCGCCAGCGGCGCCGGCCCCGCTGTCGAGTGGTCGCAGCCTGCCCCTGCGAGCTGCGGTTGGATAGGATTGCGAGCGAGCGCTCGAGAAGAGGGAGAGGAGTGGGTGGCATGAGCAACCTCGCGATATGGGTGAAGGTCACGGTGAAGCCGGAGGGACTCGAGAAGTTCCTCCATGCGATAGAGGTCGACGCACTTGGCTCGGAACGCGACGAGCCGGGCTGCATGCGCTTCAACGTCCTTCGGGATGCAGATGACGAACTGACCTACTACTTCTATGAGGTCTACGAGGACGAAGCTGCCCTGGCCGCGCATCGGGAGGCCCCCCACTACGCCGTCTGGTCGGCCGCTGCGGACACGCTCGATGGTGAAGTCCAAATCACCCGTACTTCGACTGTCTTCCCCTCCGACCAGGGTTACTGGTCGAAGGACTGAGCGGTCATCGAGCCCACGGCTACAGGCTGAACTGCACCTCAAAGGTAGTACTGCCTACCGTCACAGCCAGGGCCACCAGAAAATTCCGTACGACACTGCCGATTGGTGGGTCCGCACGCTGGTGCGAAGCCGTCCCCACTCCAGCCCCGAGGGTGTTACGTCATGAGCACGCAAGACCGCGACCTGCAGAACAATGCCCGCGCCACGACCCGGCTGCGCGACCTCGTTTCGCGGCTGGACGAATCGGCGTTGTCCCGTTCGCTGGGCGGTGGATGGACGGTGGCCTTCGCCCTCGTCCACCTGGCTTTCTGGGACGTGCGCCAGGACGTCGCCCTGCAGCGCTACATGCGCGACGAGTTTCCCGCCGAGGACGCGACGACCAACGCAACCCTGGAGGCGATCGCCCCGCTCTTCGATGCCGGGGCCGCCGGCGACATGGCCGTTCAGGCCGCGGAACAGCTCGACGCCACCCTGCAGGCCCTCACCGGCGATCAGCTTGAGTCACTGCGCCAGGAGGGCGTCGCCTACGCGATCGAACGCTGGCGGCACCGGGAGGATCATGTCGCACAGATCGAGGCGGTGCTGCCCTGAGCGAGCGACCCCGCTCCGATAGTGCCTTGACCGGCCCTGCCCGCCACTGGTAGGGATACAGCACTACCGGTTGGAGGAAGAACATGGGGAAGTACCTGCTTCAGGCGAGCTACACGCAGACCGGCCTTGCGGGCCTGGTCAAGGAGGGCGGAACGAGCCGACGGGCGGCCCTGACGGAGACCATCGAGGGTGTTGGCGGCTCTCTGGAGTCCCTCTACTTCGCGTTCGGCAAGAACGACCTCTTCATCACGGCGGACCTTCCCGATGACGCCGCCGCGACCGCCGTCTCGCTCGCCATCAGCTCCGCCGGCGCTCTTGGCGTGAGCGTCACCGTGCTGCTAACCGCCGAGACGGTGGACCAGGCCGTCGCCATGAACGTGCCCTACCGCCCGCCCGGCGCCTGACCCGCTCCAGGCTGTCGGCTGGCCCTGTGGGGTAAGCCGACTCACACCGCGATTCGGAGTGCGCCACCAACAGGCCGGCGCTTCTTCATAATGACCCGGACGGGCTCCTGCACAGGGAGACTTCGTCCGGGGTAGGAGCCATGTCGGCCAACGAGCAGTCCAGCCCCTTGATGCAACCCCAATCCGCCGGTGGCGAGCCCATCGCCATCGTCGGGATGGCCTGCCGGTTCCCCGGAGCGAACGACCTCGATTCCTTCTGGAAGCTCCTTGAAGAGGGCGGGAACGCGATTACCGAGAACGTCCCCGGCGCCGTTGGGGGACGCATGGGGACGCTCTTCGGTGAAGCCGAGCTCCCGAACGAAGCCTGCCGCTTCGGCGCCTTCGTCGACGACATCGAGCAGTTCGACGCCGCCTTCTTCCGCATCTCCCCCGTCGAGGCGCAGCTCCTCGACCCCCAGCAGCGCATGATGCTGGAGACGACCTGGCTGGCGCTCGAGGACGCCGGAATCGACCCCGAGCGGCTGCGGGAGACGCGCACCGGCGTCTACACCGGCATTAGCAACGACGAGTACCGCATGCTCGTCCTCGATACCACCAGGCCCACCGAGGCCGCCGGTTCCCTCTACGCCCTTAGCGGCACGAACCTGAACGGCACCAGCGGGCGGGTCTCCTTCGTCCTTGGTCTGATGGGGCCCGCCAAGGCCGTCGACGCCGCCTGCGCCTCCGCGCTCGTGGCCGTGCACGACGCCGTCGCGGACCTCCAGGCGGGGAAGGCCGACATCGCCATCGCCGGTGGCGTCCAGGCCATCCTCAACGGCCGCATCTACGAGCTGCGCGCCGACGCGATGATGTTGTCCCCGGATGGGCAGTGCAAGGCGTTCGACGCGTCCGCCAACGGCTACGTTCGCGGTGAGGGTTGCGGAGTCGTCGTGCTCAAGCGCCTGAGCGAGGCCGAGGCCGATGGCGACCGTATCTGGGCCGTCATCCGCGGCGCCGCCGTCAACCACGGAGGGGCCAGCGTCGGCCTCACCGTTCCCCACACGCCGGCGCTTGAGGCGGTCATCAAGGCGGCGCACGCCGACGCCGGCATCCCTCCCTCCGAGGTCGACTACCTGGAGGCGCACGGCACCGGAACCGCCGTCGGTGATCCCATCGAGATCAACGCCGCCGCCACCGTCTACAGCGAGGGCCGCGACCCCGACCACCCGCTCCTCGTCGGGTCCGTCAAGACGAACATCGGCCACCTCGAGTCGGCCGCCGGAATTGCGGGGCTGATGAAGGCCGCCCTCGTCCTGAAGCGGGGCGTGATTCCCCGTCACCTGCACTTCAACGACCCCAACCCCAGCCTCGATTGGGAGCACCTGCCCCTGCAGGTGACTTCCGAGAGCATGGAGCTCCCGCAGCGCAACGGCCGCCCCCGCCTCGCGGGCGTGAACTCCTTCGGCATCTCCGGGACGAACGCCCACGTCGTCGTCGAGGAGTACTGCCGCCCGGACGGTGACGGCGCAGGGGCGGAAGGCGCCGCGCAGATCGTCGCGGCGTCGCTGCCCGCCCCCCTCGCCGCCCTTCCCTTGCCGGACGAGGCGCTGGATCCGCGCCCGACGCGCCTCCTGCCGCTCTCGGCCAAGTCCGAGAGCGCCCTCCGGGACCTCGCCCGCGGCTACCTGTCGTGGCTCGACGACCGAACCGCCGAGGTCGACTCCGAAGGCGCCGCCTCCGCCCCCCTGCTGTCGGACGCGGCATGGACGGCAGCCCTCGGCCGCAGTCATTTCGACTACCGCGCGGGCGTGGCCTTCGACGACGTCGATTCGTTGCGCGCGCGCCTCGGCGTGGTGGCTGAAGGAGCCGAGCCGGTGGAGCCCCGGACCGCGAGTAAGGTGGCGTTCGTCTACACCGGGCAGGGCAGCCAGTGGGCCGGCATGGGCCAGGCCCTCTACGAGAGCGAGCCTGTCGCCAGGGCCGTCCTCGACCGCTGCGAGGCCGTGTTCCGCGCGGCGCGCGGCGCTTCCCTCCTGGACGTCATGTTCGGTCGGGCGGCAGGCCAGGGTGATCTCGGCGACACCGCCTGGGAACAGCCCGCCCTGTACGCGCTCGAATGTGCGTTGACTGCCCTCTGGTCCAGCGTCGGCGTACGGCCCAGCGTGGTCGTCGGCCACAGCGTCGGCGAGATAGCGGCGGCGCAGGTGGCGGGCGTGTTCAGCCTCGAAGACGGCATGCGCTTCGCCGAGGCGCGCGGCTCGCTGCTCTCCGGGATGGAGGGCGGCGGCATGGCCGCCGTCTTCGCGCCCCCGGAGCAGGTGGCTGCCGCCGTCGAGGCGTTCAACGCGGAGTCTGACGGCGTCGGGCTGAGCATCGCGGCCGACAACGGCGCCCACCAGGTCGTCAGCGGCCCTGTTGCCGACATCGAGACCATCTCGGAGCGCCTGGAAGCGGAGGAGCTCCGGGTCCGGCGGCTCAACACCGCCAAGGCCTTCCACAGCGCCCTCGTCGAACCGGTCCTGGAGGGGCTGGAGGCCTCGCTCGAAGGCGTGGAGATCCGCTCGCCCGAGCTGACCGTGATCAGCAACGTCACGGGCCGGCCGGTCGAGCCGGACACGCGCCTCGACCCCGCCTACTGGAAGCGCCACGCGCGGCACGCGGTGGCCTTCGCCGGCGGCGTCGAGTCACTGGCCGAGCTCGGCGTCGACCTCGTCGTGGAGATAGGCCCGGACTCCGTCCTCGGCACGATGGCCACGCTCTGCTGGCCGTCCGGCAAGGCCGCCCCCGCCGCCCTCGCTAGCCTGCGGCGTCCCCCCCGGGACGGTTCCTCGCCCGAGCCGGAGGCCGGTTTCGTCGACGCGGTGGCCGCCGGTTACGAGGCCGGGCTGGACATCGCCTTCGAGGGACTCTTCGCCGGAGAAGCCCGCCGGCGAATCTCCCTGCCGAGCTACCCCTTCCAGCGCGAGCTTCACTGGGTCGAGGCGACGAAGCAGCGGCGCCTCGGCGCGGGCCACCCGCTGCTGGGCGCCCGTCACGAGTCCGCCCGCGGCGAGGTCGCGTTCGAGACGGAAGTCTTCCCCTCCGATCCGGCCTGGCTGGAGGACCACCGCGTGTTCGGCCGCTATGTGGCTCCGGGGGCGCTCTACGGCGCGATGGCGGCCACTGCCTCGCTCGTCGAGGAGGGCAGCAGCTCGCTCGTGATCGAGGACATGCAGCTGCACAACCCCCTCGTCTTCGCCGAGCAGAGCTCCGATGAAGGCGCGCCTGAAGAGGGCCGCAGGATGCAGGTCGTGCTCGACACTGCCGAGGGAGCGTCCGCGCGACAGGTCACCGTCTTCAGTAAGGGGACAGAGGAAGGCTGGACGGTCCACCTCGAAGGCCGCGTGCTGCCGGGCGCCCCGATGCCGGAGGCCGGAGAACGCATCGACCTCGACGAGCTGAAGGCCCGCCTCTCGCAGGCCGACGTGTCCGACTACTACCGCGCCAAGGCCGCGACCGGCATCAATCTCGGGCCGTTCTTCCGCACGCTGGGAAGGGTCTGGTCCGCGCCGGGCGAGGCGCTCGGTGAGGTCACCCTCCCGGACGCCCTTGGCCGGAACGAACTGGACATCCACCCGCTTGTGCTCGACGGCTGCTTCCAGGTCGTGGGCGTGGCCCGCAACATGTCCGGCGCCCCCGGTGAGGCTACCTACCTCCCCTTCGGCTGGGACCGGATGTGGCTGAACGGCCGGCTTCCCGACCGCGTGCTCTGCCACGTCGTCATGAGCGACTCCGCTCAGGAGGCGGAGTCGAGCGAGACCCCCGAGGTCCTGACCGGCGAGGTGCGCATCTACGACACGAACGGCGTCCTGCTTGGCGGGCTCGGCGGGTACACCGTCAAGCGCGCCACCCGCGCCGCCCTCCTATCGGCCGTTGAAGGCGTGCGCGACCTGCTCTACGAGGTCACCTGGCGGGATCGCGCCCTCGAGTCGGGCATCCAGCTAGCGGACTTCTTCCCGAGCGCTTCCAGCGTCGCAGGCGCGGCGGACTCCTTCTCCCAGTATCTTGCCGCTGCTGAGGTCGACCCCGACGACCGCGTTTCGCTCCTTGCCGACCTGGAACGCTGGTCGCACGCCTACGCCCTGCTGAACCTGGAGAAGCTTGGCTGGCAGCGCCGGTCGGGCGATGTCGTCGACCCCGACGACCTGAGGGAGCGCCTCGGCGTCGTCGAGGAGCACGACCGCCTGTTCCGGCGGATGTTCGAGATGCTCGCCAGGGCCGGTGTCGTGGAGGAGAAGGACGGCAACTTCGTCGTCGTGGTAGGGGCGGACGATCCCTTGCCCGAACAGCTGCCCGCCGACCCTGCGGCGTACGCAGCGAAGATGGAGGCCCGCTACTCCCACGGTCTGACCGAGGTTGGCCTGTTCAGCCGTTCCGCCGGCGCTCTCGCCGACGTGCTACGCGGCGAGATGGACCCCCTCACGCTCCTCTTCAGCAGCGGCGAACCGACCGCCGGCGACCTCTACCTGAAGGCGCCCGTCGCCCGCGCCGCCAACGGCATGCTCGCTGACGCCGTCCGCGCGCTCGTCGCCGAGCTGCCCGAGGGGCGGCGGCTGCGCGTGCTGGAGGTCGGCGCCGGCACCGGCTCGGCCACCGCCTCCGTGCTGCCGGAGCTGCCCGAGGGCCGCTTTGACTACGTCTACACCGACATCTCCGCCGGCTTCTTCGCGGAAGCGGAGGAACGCTTCGGCGACGGCGGCGGAAGCATCGACTACCGCCCCCTCGACATCGAGAAGGATCCGATCCCGCAGGGCTTCGACTCCCACGGCTACGACCTCATCATCGCCTCCAACGTCCTGCACGCCACGCGCTACCTTGGCGAGACGCTGGCGCACTGCCTGGACGTGCTCTCGCCGTCCGGACACCTCGTCGCCCTCGAGAACCTACGCGGCCTGGGCTGGATGGACCTGACCTTCGGCCAGCTCGACGGCTGGTGGCGCTTCGCCGACCCGTTCCGCACCGAGCACGCCCTGATGGGCCCCACCATGTGGCGCCAGGCGCTCGCCGACGCCGGGTTCGACGAGGCCGAGGTTATCGGTGTCGCCGAGACCGCCCCGACCGAGAAGCTGGACAAGGGCGTGATCGTGGCCCGGGGACCGGCGCAGATCACCGAACCGCCGGGCGTCTGGATCCTGTCGGCGGGGCAGGATGGCCTCGCCGAGCAGCTCGCCGCTGAGCTGGCCGAGCGTAACCAGACGGTCGTGCTGGCCTCCAGCGAAGCTGTCGACCCCGAGAGCCGCGAATCCTGGGCGGCGCTCATCGAGAACCTCCCGGCCGACCTCCCCCTCAATGGCGTCGTGCACCTCCAGTCGCTTGAGGGCCATGGCGAAGGGGCGACGACCGACGAGATCGTCGAGGACGTGAAGGACGCCGGCGCGAGCGGGCTGGCCCTCGTCCAGGCGATGTCCGACTCCGACGTCATCCCCGAGAAGGGCATCTGGTTCGTCACGCGTGGGGCGCAGGTCCTCGAACGCGAGCGCGGTGGGGAGCTCGCCGGCGCCGTGCTTTGGGGGCTGGGCAAGGTAGTGGCCCTCGAAGCCCCGCACCTCCAGCCGCGCATGATCGACCTCGATCCCGCCGGGACGGGCGTGCTGTCCGACCTCGTGAACGAACTCCTCCATCCCGACGAGGAGAACCACATCGCCTACCGCCTCGGACGCCGTGTCGCCGCGCGACTCGTCCGGCCCGAAGACGCCGCCCAGCGCCTCGCCCTGCCCGAAGACTCCGAGTGGGTGCTGGCCCCCGATCGCGCCGGCGTCTTCGACCGGCCCGAGGTCAAGCAGCTCCCCGCGCGCCCGCTGGAGCCGAAGGAGGTGCGCGTCGCCGTTGAGGCCTCGGGCCTCAACTTCTGGGACGTGTTCCGTTCGCTCGGCTTTATCGAGGAGGGCGACCTCGGCCGGGAGCTCTGCGGCTTCGTCGTCGACACCGGCTCGGAGGTCTCGACGGTCTCGCCCGGCGACCACGTCGTCGGACTCGGGTTCGGCGCTTTCGCGCAGGAGATGGTCACCCGCGAGGAGTTGGTCGCGCCCGCCCCAGAGGGCGTGTCCGTGTCGGCCCTTGCCACCATCCCGAGCGCGTTCGTCTCGGCCGACCTCTCCTTCCGTTTCACCGGCCTCGACCCCGGCGAGCGTGTGCTTATCCACGCCGGCGCGGGCGGCGTCGGACTCGCCGCAATCCAGCTCGCCCAGGCCGCCGGCGCGGAGGTGTTTGCCACCGCCAGCGCCCCCAAGCAGGACTACCTCCGCTCCCTCGGGGTCGAGCACATCTTCGATAGCCGCACCACCGACTTCGGCGAGGAGATTCTCGCGGCCACCGGCGGCGAGGGCGTCCACGTCGTCCTCAATAGCCTCACGAGCGAGGGCTTTATCGATGCCAGCCTGGCCTGCCTGGCGAAGGGCGGCCGCTTCGTCGAGATGGCCCGCAGGGACATCCTCA
>VXRS01000128.1:0-13976 GCA_009838385.1 Dehalococcoidia bacterium
CCTACATCGTGACGCACAAGGAACAGAAGGCGATGGTCGAGGGCCGCTTCAACCCAATCCTGGAGGCGTTCGACCGGCTGTAGGGCTACGCGGGAGCTGCTCCCTGATGTAAGCTTACATCATGAGCCACCGGACTCAGGTCACGCTGACAGACGAGCAATACGCGCTGCTGTGCGCCGAGTCACGCCGCACCGGGGTCGGCCTCGCGGAGCTTGTGCGTCGAGCGATCGACCGCAGCTACGGTCAGGCGACCATCGAGGAGCGGTTGCAGGCGCTGAACGACAGCTTCGGCGCCTGGAAGGACCGCGACTTCGACGGGGAACAGTACGTCGAGCGCCTGCGGCGGGGCATGGGCCGCCGCCTCGGTAGTGGATGACCATCGTCGTCGACACGTCCGTGCTCATCCAGGTTCTTCGAGGCGACACGGACGCCCAGTCGGCCCTGGAGTTCGCCATCCGGAGCGGCGACCGCGTCACCGCTTCCGTGCTCAGCAGGGTTGAAGTGCTTGCCGGCATGCGGCCGGACGAGGCGCACGAGACCCAGCGCCTGTTCGAGAGCCTTGAGTGGATCGGCGTCGATTCTGAGCTTGCGGACCGCGCCGGCGAGCTTGCCAGCAGCTACCTACGGTCCCACCCGGGAATTGATCCCGTCGACTACGTCATCGCCGCGACGAGCGAGCACCTCGGCGCAGCGCTGTGGACTCACAACCTCAAGCACTTCCCCATGTTCCCGGGACTCCAGCGGCCGTACTAGCGCCCCTTGAACTCCGGCTCGCGGCGCTCGACGAAGGCGGCAGCGGCGTTCCTGAAGTCGTCGGTCTTCGAGGCGGCAATCATGTTGCCCGCCTCGAAGGTGAGCGTCTCCGCGAAGGTGTGCGTCGCTCCGTAGGCAAAATTGCGCTTCATGCGCGCGAAGGCGGCAGTGGGGCCTGCAGCGAGCTTTGTTGCGAGAGCCATGGCCTCGTCGCGCAGGGCGCCGTCGGGGACGACCCGGTTGACGACGCCGAGGCGCAGGGCCGTGGCCGCGTCGATCTGGGAGCCGAGCAGGTAGAGCTCCTTCGCCTTCGCCACGCCCACGATGCGCTCGAGCTGCCAGCTCCCGCCGAAGTCTCCCGTGAGGCCGACGCGCCCGAAGGCGGTCACGAAGCGCGAGCTCGCACCGGCGAGCCGGATGTCGGCGGCGAGGGCGAGGGAGAAGCCGGCGCCAGCGGCTGCGCCGTTGACGGCCGCGATGGTGGGCTTCGGCATCTCCGCGAGCAGCCGCGAGATCTCCTCAAAGCGGCGAAGGACGGCGGTGCTGCCGAGGGGGTCGAGTCCGTCGCCGGCGCCGATGCTCTTGAGATCGCCGCCCGAGCAGAAAGCGCGGCCTGCGCCCTTCACCACCACGCAGCGCACCGCCTCGTCGTCCGCCGCGTCCTGGCCGCGGGCGACGAGCGCATCGAGCAGCTCGCCGCTCATGGCGTTGAGCGCATCGGGGCGGTTCAGCGTGATGACGCCGACGGCGCCGTCGGTCTCGTAGCGCACGGTCTCGGACATGGGGAGGGCCTCCTTCGGGCAGGGGAGGCCATTCTAGCGCGCGGGGCCGCTCACTCCCGCCAGGCGATATCGACCTCGCCGAAGCGCACGGTATCGCCCTCGGCGACGCCTTCACGCCGCAGGGCGCGGGCCACGCCCCAGCGGGTCAGGCGGCGGTCGACCTCGTCGCGGGCGCCGTCCATCTCGAAGTCCATCATCTCGATGAAGGTCACCACCCGCTGGCCCTCCACGGCGAACAGGCCGGGGCCTTTCCTCACGACCGTGAAGCGCTCCTCCGGCTGCGGGCGGACAACGGGCAGAACCTCGGGCGGACGAGAGGCGGCGCGCTCGCGTTCCTCGCTGACCAACGCCATGAGCTCCGCGACGAGGGCATCCGTGCCCTGCCCCGCCTGCGCCGAGATGGTCGCGACCGGCGCACCGATGTGCGCCTCGAGCGTGTCGGCAGCATCGCGCGCGATCTCCTCGTCGAGGTCTGACTTCGTGACCGCCACGACGCGGGGAATGTCCGCGAGCAGGTTGTCGTAGGTGCGCACCTCGGTCTCGATGAGCTCGTAGTCGGTCACCGGGTCGATGGAACTGCAGTCGACCACGTGCAGGAGGACGCGGCAGCGGCGCACGTGCTTCAGGAACTCGAAGCCGAGGCCGTAGCCCTCGCTCGCGCCCTCGATGAGCCCGGGTAGATCGGCCAGGGTGAAGCGCTCGTAGCCGACGCTGACGACGCCGAGCATCGGCTCGAGGGTCGTGAACGGGTACTCGGCGATCTTCGGCTTGGCGTGGGAGACGGCCGCGAGGAGCGTGGACTTGCCCGCGTTCGGGAGGCCCAGCAGGCCGACGTCCGCGAGCAGGCGCAGGTCGAGCCGGAGGGCGACGGATTCGCCGACGTGGCCGCGCTGGGAATAGTGGGGGGCCTGGTTCGTGCTCGTCGCGAAGCGCTTGTTGCCCCAGCCGCCGCGTCCTCCCCAGGCGACGAGCGCCGTCGCCCCGGGCTCGGCGAGGTCGGCCAGGGGTTCTCCCGTCTCGCTCTCAAAGGCGATGGTCCCGGCGGGCACGTCGAGGGTCAGGTCATCGCCCTGGGGGCCGGCCTGGAGCTTTGGGCCGCCGGGCCCTCCGTTCCCCGCACGGAACCGCCGGCGCCCCCGGTACTGCTCGAGTGTGTACACATCATCGACCGCGCGCAGGTAGATACGGCCCCCCCGGCCACCGTCGCCTCCGTCGGGCCCACCGAGGGGCACGAACTTCTCCCGGTGAAACGTGGCTGCGCCGTCACCCCCCGTTCCGCCTTCCACTGTGATCAGCACGCTATCGAACATCGGAACCGATCCTAGCTAACGAAGAGGTGAAGGGGATGAAGGTGACGGTGAGCCGTGCGGGATTGTTCAGGTTGTCGCGAACCAGCCTGTAGGGGCGCGCCTGACAAGAACGCCGCCCAGTGCGGGAACCGTGCGGAGCGGCGCGTGGCCTGATGTGCGGTTCAGGGGGTGTCAGCGCGGGCAGGCCGCGAGTCACCACGAGACGTACAGGATTCCGCACGAGAGCCGCCGGGTTTCCGAACGGGGCTACTTGCCGCCCGCTGGCTGCGGAGCGGTGCCGCCGATGTCGCCCACATCCCCGCGGCGGCGGCGGATGACCGCCTCGTCCTCGCCGAGGGAGGCGTCCTGCTCCTGCTCGTAGGTCATCTTGTAGAGGCGCGCGTAGACGCCGTCCCGGGCGAGCAGCTCGTCGTGCGTGCCGATCTCGACCATGCGTCCGTTCTCGAGGACGACGATGCGGCTAGCCTCGCGGATGGTGGAGAGGCGGTGGGCGATGACGAACGAGGTCCGGTTCTGGAGCAGGTTGCGCAGGGCGCGCTGGATGATGACCTCGGTCTGGGTGTCCACGTAGGCCGTGGCCTCGTCGAGGATGAGGATGCGGGGGGCGGCCAGCACGGCGCGGGCGAAGCTGAGGAGCTGGCGCTGGCCCACGGAGATGTTCTGGCCGCGCTGGTGCAGCTCGTGGTTGTAGGCGCCAGGCAGGCGCGAGATGAAGTCGTGGGCGCCGACCGCCCTCGAGGCCTCCTCGATCTCCGCGTCGGTGGCGCCCGGCTTCCCGTACTCGATGTTCTCGCGGATGGTGCCGCTGAAGAGGTAAGGCTGCTGCAGGACCACGCCCATGAACTGGGTGAGCGAGCGGCGCTTGATGTCGCGCACGTCGTGCCCGTCGATGCGGATGGAGCCATCGGAGACGTCGTAGCCGCGGCTGATGAGCGTCGTGATCGTGGTCTTGCCCGAGCCGGTGTGGCCCACGAGCGCGATCGTCTCCCCGGGCTCGACGTGCAGCTCGAAGTCCTGGAGCACGGGCACGCCTTCGACGTAGTGGAACTGGACGTCGTCGAAGTCGACGCGGCCCTCGACGTCGGTGAGCTCGATGGCGTCGTCGCGGTCGCGGATGCGGGGGACGGTCTCGAGCACCTCGAAGATGCGTTGCCCGCCGGCCATGGCGCGCTGCAGCATCGTGTACTGCATCACCAGGTCACGGATCGGCTCGAAGAAGCGGAGGATGAGGAGGATGAAGAGGACGATGGCGCCCACGATGGCGGCGGCCTCGTCCCGGTCGAGGGAGCCGGAGGCGAGGGCGCGCCAGCCGGCGGCGATGAGCACGGCCGCCGTCGAGATGGCGATGCAGAGCTCGATGAGGGGCACCACCACCGCCGTGAGCGTTCCCGCCCAGATGTTGGCGTTGCGGTTCTCCTGGTTCATGACGTCGAAGCGCTTGGCGTTTTCGTCTTCCCGGTTGAGGGACTGCACGGTGCGCACGCCGGCCAGGCTCTCGCCAAGGTTTCCGTAGAGCTCGCTGATGCGGATGCGCACGTTGATGAAGGCCTCGCGCGCGTAGCGGGCCCAGATGCTCAGCACGAAGATGAGCGGCGGCACCACGGCCAGTGTGTAGAGGGCCAGCTCCCAGTCCGAGTTCATGAGCAGGGTGACGGCGATGGCGATGCCGACGATGTCGGCGGCGAACGTAAGCGAGCCGGTGCTGAGGAGCTCCTGCATGACGGTCACGTCGCTCGTGAGGCGGGAGATCATGCGGCCCACCTCCATCTCGTCGTAGAACGAGAGGGAGAGGCCCTGCATGTGCTCGTACATCTCCGAGCGCAGCTCGTAGAGCATCTGCGTGCCGACGCGGGCCATGATGAGCTGCTGGAACATCCCCGCAATCCACCCGAGCAGGCCCAGCCCTGCGAGCGTGCCCGCCCAGATGGGGATGCGACCGGCGTCGCCCGCGAGCGCGTCGGCCGTGGCCTCGGCGATGAAGAAGGCGGGCACGTAAATGGAGACGGAGACCATGAGCATGCAGGCGAACGCGAAGATCAGCGCCCGCCGCCTGTGCTTCAGGTGGGGGATCATCTTGCGGACGACCTCGGCGTCGTACGGCTTGCCGAGGTACTCCTCGTCCCAGCCATCGACCCCGCGGTTGCCGCGCATCATGCCGCGCTGGCCGCCGATGCCGGAGCTGTAACCGCCCGCGCCGCCGCCGCCCCACATGCCCATTAGGACGCGCCTCCACTGCCGCCGGCGGGCTCGGCAAGCCCGGCGGGCTCCGGCTCGGACGCGGGCTCGGCGTCATCCTGCGCAGCCGTGGCGCCGGCCACCTCGCCAAGCGCCTCTTCCTGGTCGCGCAGCTCAAGGTCGTAGATAGACCGGTAGAGGCCCTCTTCCTCGAGCAGCTCCGTGTGCGTGCCGCGCTGGACGATCTCGCCCTGGTCGAGCACGAGAATCTCATCGGCGCGCATCACCGTGCGGAGGCGCTGCGCGATGACGAACGTCGTGCGGCCCTCCATCAGTGTCGCGAGCGCCTGCTGGATGAGGAACTCGGTCTGCGTGTCCACGCTCGCCGTCGAGTCGTCGAAGATGAGGACGCGCGGGTCGAGGAGGAGCGTTCGCGCGATGGCGACGCGCTGGCGCTGGCCGCCGGAGAGCGTGACGCCGCGCTCGCCCACCCACTCGTCGTAGCCGTACGGCAGGCTCATGATGAAGTCGTGGATGCGAGCGGCCTTGGCGGCCGTCTCGATCTCTTCCTGCGTGGCGCCGGGCGCTCCGTAGGCGATGTTGTCCCGGATCGTGCCCACGAACAGGAAGACGTCCTGCTGCACGGCGCCGATGCTCGCCCGCAGGGAATCGAGCGTGAAGTTGCGAATGTCGACCCCGTCGATGGAGATGGAGCCCTCCGTCACGTCATAGAAGCGCGGGAGCAGGTTCACGACCGTGGACTTGCCGCTGCCGGTGGGCCCGAGCAGGGCGATGATCTTCCCCGGCGGCGCATCGATCTCGATGTCCTTGAGGACGGCGCTGACGTTGTCGTAGCCGAAGGAGACATTGCGGAAGCGGACATGGCCGCTGGGGGAGCTGAGGGGTGTGGCGCTCGGGCGCTCCTCGACGGCGGAGCGGGCGTCGAGCACCTCGAAGACGCGTGTGCCCGCGGCGATGGCGCGCGAGAAGGAGGTGATCATGAAGCCGAGCATGCGCACCGGCATCTGCAGCAGCTGCAGGGCCACGAGGAAGAGGATGAGCTCGCCCGCGGCGAGGCTCCCCTGCGTGATGAACCAGGCGCCAACGCCCACGGTAGCCGCCACCTGGATGCCCGCAACGCCCTGGAGCAAGGGCGCGTGCCGCGCCATCAGCGTCGCCTGTGAGAGCTGGAGGTCGCGCTGCTCCTCGGCGGCGCGCCCGAACTTGGCCGCCTCGACGGGCTCGCGGCTGAAGGCCTTGACCACGCGGATGCCGCCCAGGCCCTCGTCGGCGACCTCGGTCATGCGCGCCTCGCTCTGCTGGATCTCGACCCAGAGGGGGCGCATCACGCGCTGCACCGCCCAGGAGCGCCAGGCGATGATGGGCAGCGTGACGCAGCTCACGAGGGCGAGCTGCCAGTGGAAGAAGAACATCCCGCCCACGCCCACGATGATCATGAGGATGATCATCAGGAGCCGCAGCGAGGCCATCGACATGAACATGCGGATGGCCTCCACGTCCTGCGTGGCGCGGGACATGATCTGGCCGGTCTGCACCTTGTCGTGGTACGCGTAGCTGAGCCGCTGGACGGTGTCGTAGATCTGGTTGCGCAGGTCGTAGGCGATGCGCTGGCCGAGGCTCTCGCTGATGTACGTCTGCGCGAAGGCGGAGATGCCGCGGGCGACGGCGAATCCCACCACGAGCAGCGCCGCCAGGATGAGCGTGCTGCGATCGCCGGTGAAGGTGATGGAGTTGCCCTCGCGCACCGGGTCGAGGCCGACATCGACCGCTATCTGGGCGAGGAAGGCGGAGCCCATGCCGAAGAGGGCCGCTCCGAGCATGGAGACGAGGCCAATAGCGAGCATCTTCCAGTAGGGGATGGCGTAGCCCCAGAGGCGGAGGATGATGCGCAAGCCGGGCTCCCTTCGAAGCACTGACGCTACCACACCTTCACGCGAGGGTGAAATTTGGCAAGGGGGATGGCGCCCCCACCGCGATCTCGCGCTAGCACTCTCGGCGGGAGAGTGCTAGCATGCTCGGCACGCTCATTTTCAAAACAGCGTTTGGAGGAAATCCGTGCCCGCAAAGACCGCAACCAAGACCGAGCTCGTGCCCCTGGCCGACCGCATCGTCGTGACTGCCCTCAAGCAGGAAGAAGAGACCGCCAGCGGCATCATCATTCCGGACACCGTGAAGGAGAAGCCGCAGCAGGCCGAGGTCATCGCCGTCGGCCCCGGCAAGCGCGACGAGCATGGCACGCGCCAGGCCCTCGACCTCGCCCCCGGCGACCGCGTGCTCTACGCCAAGTACTCCGGGACCGACGTGAAGCTCGACGGCATCGACTACATCGTCCTCGAAGAGAAGAACATCCTCTGCAAGCTCGTCTCCTAAGGCGGCCCGAGAAAAAAGGAGCCTGACAGCTTTATGGCCCCCAAGCATCTGCTCTTCGATGAGGCTGCGCGCCGCCAGCTGAAGGAGGGCGTCGACGCCCTCGCCGACGCGGTGAAGGTGACGCTCGGCCCGCGCGGCCGCAACGTCGTCATCGAGAAGAACTACGGCCCGCCCGTCATCACCAAGGACGGCGTGACCGTGGCCCGCGAGATCGAGCTCGTGGACGCCTTCGAGAACATGGGCACCCAGCTGGTGAAGCAGGTTGCCACCAAGACCAACGACATCGCCGGCGACGGCACCACGACGGCCACCGTCCTCGCCCAGGCGCTCGTGCGCGGCGGCGTGAAGGTGGTCGCCTCTGGCTCCCACCAGATGGGCATCCGCCGCGGCATCGAGGGCGCCCTCGACGTGGCCATCGACCACCTGCGCTCGCGCGCCGAGCCCGTGCTCAGCAAGCAGCAGATCCAGCACGTCGCCTCGATCTCGGGGAACGACGGCGAGATCGGCGAGATCATCGCGGACGTGATGGAGATGGTCGGCAAGGACGGCGTCATCACCGTCGAGGAGTCCCGCGGGATCAAGTTCGAGACGGAGTTCGTCGACGGCCTGCAGCTCGACCGCGGCTGGCAGTCGGCCCAGTTCGTCACGAACGTGGACCGCCAGGAAGCCGTCATCGAGAACCCCTACATCCTCATCACCGACAAGAAGATCACGGCCGTCCAGGACTTGCTTCCCCTGATGGAGCAGGTGCTGCAGGTGACCAAGGACTTCGTCATCATCTCCGAGGACCTTGAGGGCGAGGCGCTCGCCACGCTGGTGGTAAACAAGATGCGCGGCACGATGAACGTGCTTGCGTTGCGCGCCCCCAGCTTCGGCGACCGGCGCACCGCCATCCTCGAAGACATTGCCATCCTCACGGGCGGCGAGATGATCACCGAGAAGACCGGCCGGCAGCTGCAGACCGCGACGCTGGCCGACCTCGGCCGCGCGCGCCGCATCGTGGCGAGCCGCGAGGCCGCGACCATCATCGAGGGCCAGGCCACCGATGAGGCGATTCAGGCCCGCATCAAGCAGCTGAAGGCGCAGATCGAAGACATCACCAGTGACTTCGACCGCGAGAAGCTGCAGGAGCGGCTGGCGAAGCTCGCCGGCGGCGTCGCCGTCATCAAGGTCGGCGCGGCCACCGAGGTCGAGCTGAAGGAGAAGAAGGCGCGCGTCGAGGACGCCCTCAGCGCGACCCGCGCGGCCGTCGAGGAAGGCGTGGTCCCGGGTGGCGGCGTCTCCCTCATCCGCGCGCAGGGAGTCGTCGAGGAGTATGCGGAGGAGCTGGAAGGCGACGAGCGCACGGGTGCGCTCCTGCTCGCCGAAGCGCTCGAGGAGCCGGCCTGGATGATTGCCGACAACGCGGGGCTCGAGGGCTCCGTCATCGTCAATCGTATCAAGCGGCTCGAGAACGAGAGCGAAGGCTGGGACGCCGCCGCCGATCGCTGGGGCGACATGTTCGAGCTCGGCATCGTCGATCCCGTGAAGGTTGTGCGCTCCGCCCTGGAGAATGCCGCCTCCGTAAGTGCTATGGTGCTCACGACGGAATCGCTTGTGGCGGAAGTCCCCGAAATGGCCGCCGCCGCAGGACCACTCCCGGAGGAGTACTAGTCATGTTGGAACGGCTGCGATCAGGCCCCATCAAGTACATCGCCTTCCCCATCATCCTGCTCGGACTGGCCTTCGTGGTCGTCCGAAGGTTCATGGGCGGCGAGTCCTCCGAGGAAGAGGCCTAGGCAGCAGCCCTCACCAGCGTCCTTTTCACGAAGCGTGGCCCCTCGCGGGGGCTGCGCTTTGTGCGTTTTCGGGGGTGGTCCGGGCCGGCCACCGCGGGCGCTGGCAGGCCCCAGCAGGGCGCTTGCATTCTCCGGAGTAGCCCGAGGGAGTCATAAGCGTACGATTTAGCGCGTGGCTGTGAGGCGCGCGCGGGGGCGTCGCTGGAGAAGGCGGGCCGGTGGCCGTTTGCGCCGCCGGCTCGGGCGCGTCACGACCCAGGACGTCATACGCGCGCTGTGGCTGGGCGCCCTCATCGGGGTCGTCACCGGCTTCGTCGCCATCCTCTTCTTCGAAGCGCTCGAATTCGCCACGCAACACCTGCTTGCCGACCTGACGGGCTACCACCCGCCCCATCCCCTGGGCGAAGGCGGCCAGGAAGCCTCCGACCCGACGCGGCGCTGGGCCCTGCCGATCGTCGTGGGGCTGGGCGCGCTCGTCTCCGGCATCCTCGTGTACTCCCTCGCGCCCGAGGCGGAGGGGGCGGGCGCCGACCAGGTGATCGACGCCTTCCACAAGCGGGGCGGACGCATTCGCCTGCGCGCCATCCCGGTGAAGCTGGTCGCCTCCGCGATCACGATCGGGAGCGGCGGCGCGGCCGGAAGAGAGGGTCCGGCGGCCCAGATCTCGGGGGGCATCGGCTCGGTCATCGCCGACCGCCTCGGCCTCGACGCGGTCGAGCGGCGGCGGGCGCTGGTGGCCGGCATGGGCGCGGGCGTGGGCGCCATTTTCCGCGCGCCCCTCGGCGGCGCGATGATGGCCGCCGAGGCCCTCTACCGCGACGACTTCGAGGCGGACGCGATCCTGCTCTCGCTCATCTCCTCGATCGTCGCCTTCGCCGTCTACGGCGCCTGGTACGACTACACGCCCATCTTCGGCGGGACGGCGGGCTTCTCCTTCCAGAATCCCGAGGAGCTGCCGTACTACCTCGCCCTGGGGGTGGCCTGCGGGCTGCTCGGCATCCTTTACGCGCGCGGCTTCGAGGGAGCGCAGGAGCTCTTCAACCGCCTTACCGCCCCGCGCTGGGTGAAGCCGGCCATCGGCGGCGTGCTCGTGGGCTGCATCGGGATGTTCGCCCCCGAGGCCATCCACATCGGGTACGGCTGGGTGCAGCGCTCCATCACCCCCGAGGACGTGATGGACTTCTCCCTCTGGCTCATCATCGCGCTGCCGTTGCTGCGCATCCTCGCCGCCTCCCTCACCGTGGGGTCCGGCGCCTCGGGCGGCATCTTCGCGCCCGGGATGGTCGCGGGGGGCATGCTCGGGGCGCTCTTCTGGCGGCTCTTCCACGACCTGCCCGGCTTCCCCGCCGACCCCGCGCCCCTCGTCATCATCGGAATGATCGCGGTCTTCGGCAGCATCGCCCACGCCCCCCTCGCGATGATGCTGATGGTGGGCGAGATGACGGGGAACCTCTCGCTGCTGGCCCCTGCGATGGTGGCCGTGGCGGTGGCGACGCTGCTCGTGGGGAACACGAGCATCTACCGCAGCCAGGTTCCCACGCGCGCCGACTCGATGGCCCACCGCCATCGCTTCGCCTTCCCCCTGCTCGACGCCCTCCCGGCGCAGCGGGCGGTGGTGCCCCTGGCCATGGTGCGCGATACGTCAACCGTCGCCGATGCGCTCGCCAGCCTCGAGCGGCGGCGCAGCACGGACGGCGTCGTGATCGACGAGGGCGGCCGCCTCGTGGGCGAGATCACGAGCGAGGAACTGCGCTCCGTTCCCGACGCGGGCTTGCCGGTGGAGGGGTACGCGGCCGATCTGCCCGCCGTCGTCCTCGCCGACACGCCCCTCGACGAGGCGCTGGACCGCCTCGCGAGCCACGATCGCCGCTGGTTGCCCGTGCTCGATGGCAGCGACGGGCCGGTGCTCGGGGCGATCGATGCGCGGGCGCTCGTGCGCTCCTTCCGGGAGGCCGCGCGGCAACAGGTGCGACCGCTGACGCCGGTCGACGAGCAGATCAGCACGATGGAGCTGACCGTGGCCGTGGGAGCGCCGGTGGAGGGCAAGCGACTGGCAGAGGCGGGGCTCCCGGCGGGCGTGCGCGTCCTGACGATGGAGCACATGGGGCGGCTCTCCGCGCCCTCGGGCGATACGGTGCTGCGCCGCGGCGACCGCCTGACGCTGGCGATGACGCGGGGTACGCGCGGCGAGGTGCTGGCCCTGATCCTCGGGGACTGACGCCGGCCGCTAGCCGAAGACGAAGCGCATGACGACGGCGATGATGGCCACGAGCGCGATCGGTCCCGCGACTGTGAGGAAGGCCCGCCGTGAGCTCCGTCGCTCCTCGTCGGCTGTTCGGTAGGCGACAAGCGCGCTTCCGCCACCCAGGTCGGCGATGACGCTGCGGGCCTCGCCGATACGGGAGCGCGGCACGAGCACGGCGTAGGAGGAGCCGAACAGGGTCGCGCCCCCGAAGGCGCTGCCCGGGCCGCGCTCGACGAAGGCCGCCTCGATGTCCTCGTCGCGGAGGGCGTCGACCCAGATGTGCGCCTCGGCGATGTCGCTCGCCTCGGCCACGATCGTGGCGCCGCCGCCGGGGTCGGCGCTCGCGGGGGCGCTGGTGGCGTCGGTGTCGGGCGGGGTGTTCACTCGGTGGCAGTGTAGTGGGGAACGCCGGTGGGCGTCCGGCGAAAATCGCGTTGACACTTGCGGGGGACTATCAGGTACAGTGAAACATGAGAGAGGGAACGGCGGGGGCCTAGTGCGTACCCCTCGGGGTCGCTACCCGCCGAATCCCTCTCCCGTGCTAATCGTAACCAGTTGCCTGTACAAGTGCTTCCGGCGTAGCGTCAACAACCCGATTTCACTCGAGGCTGCCTCGCCCCCTTGGGTCCGATGGTTCATCCGGCGTGGTGGAGCAGCCCGCCCGGCAGCGCCGTTCGCTACAGTTGGGGCGATGCCGAAGCGGGACGGCTCCCTCAAGGCGCGCGAGTTCGTGTACTTCTGCGAGGACCAGATCCTGACGCAGCTCCCGGCGGCCATCCCCCAGCCGGAGCGCCGCGTGCGCTGGACGATGCTGCAGATGCACTTCGGCAACCCGCACGTGCACTTCGAGCTGCAGCCGCAGATGGGACGGGGAGTGGTGGAGGCGGGGCTGCACTTCGAGGGGCCGCTCGAGGCGAACGACGCCTGGGTCGAACTGCTGGCGGCCAACGCCGCCGACGTGCTCGGGGAGCTGGGCCCCGACTGGGAGCTGGAGGAGTGGACCTCGACCTGGCGGCGGCTGCACCACCCCTTCCCCTTCGACCGCCTCACGACGGAGCTCGCGCACGAGGTCTCGGGCGAGGTCGCCCGCGCGATGACGGTGCTCCACCCGCTGATCGAGGAGGGGGCGGCGGCCATCGCCGTTGCCACGCCGGCGCCCGCAACGGGACGGCACGGGGGTTCGGGTCGGGGCAGGCGCTGGCACCGCCGCGCGCGGCGCTAGCCGGAGTCAGGCGTACGTCGTGTCCATCTCCGCGGACATGTCGAAGTACTCCTGGAAGGTCTGGTTGAAGCGGTAGAAGAGGTCGCGGCGGGTGTAGTCCTCGCCCGTGGCGAGGCCGTCGCTGTGCGCGAGGTCGAGCGAGTTGAGCGTGAAGAGCGCGTCCGCCTGACCGTTGGCCTTGATGTTCTCAAGCATGGCCTGCCACTGCTCAGGCGTCTGGAGGAGGATGAAGTCGAGGTCGCCGGGGGCGTCGCAGGGCACCTCGGCGACCTCGGTGATGGCGAAGGCGTCGAAGGTGATGGCGAAGCAGCGGTCGCCGACGCGCACGCCCACGTCAGCGTCGCAGGAGCCGAGGCGCTCGAAGCTGTCGGAGGCGTTGAGGCGGTCGGCGGCTTCCTGGAACCACTCGGTGGAGGGGAAAACGGGCATGGGGAGAGTGTACGAGGAGAGCGCTCGCGGTGCTCGCTGAGTGGAGCGGCGGGGTTTACCCGCCTGAGGAGAGCGCTCGCGATGCTCGCTGAGGAAAGCGCCGCGCTGTCGCGCGGCTGAGTGGGGTGCGGCTGAGTGGGGCGCCTGAGTGGGTTGCGGGCGCGAGTACCATGCCGGGGCGATGCAGTGGGAATACGCGCTGCTGTACCTGACCGACGAGCAGCCGTCGCGGCGCTGGATCCTGTTCAGCCACGCGCAGGACGAGGCGAGCCTGGAGCGTTACGCCGATCGGTCCACCGGTCAGACGGCTACGTCCATCCACTTCAACTCGGAGCTGGTCCGGACCACGTGGATCCTGGGCACGCTGGGGATGGAGGGGTGGGAGCTGGTCAGCTCGGCGAAGGTGGAGTCGCTGGAAGCGACGTGCCTCTACCTGAAGCGCGAGCTCACGGACGACCGTCGCCGGGTGGGGGAGGCGTGACGCCAAGCACTAGCTGGCGGCCAGGGGCCTGGGAATAGGGTGCCCCTCCGCGAGTTCGTGATCGATCCAGAGGGCCATAGCCGCGTTCAGATTCTGGGCGGCTTCGGCGGCCGTCTTGCCCTCGCTGAAGACCCCGTCCAGCTCAAGGACGTGCGCTGACCAAGAACCGCCCTCATCCGGCTCGATGATGCGGTGGTAGGGAAAGCGCAGGTAGTCGGCTGACTGCATCGTGTCTGACACCGTATCGGTGTCTGGGGACTCGGGCTACGTTGGCCTCGCCCAGCGGTCCTCGGGGATGTCCTCGACCTCTTCGGGCTCCTCTGGTTCCGGTTCCGGCTCGGGTTCGGTGCCGGCGACGCCGAAGTTGCGGGTGTCGGCGCCGATGAGGGAGGGGAGCGACTGGCTGGCCT
>VXRS01000128.1:14076-17085 GCA_009838385.1 Dehalococcoidia bacterium
ACGCCGAAGTTGCGGGTGTCGGCGCCGATGAGGGAGGGGAGCGACTGGCTGGCCTCGTCCTCGCCCGCGGGCGCCTCGAAGGGGGTGCGTTCGCGCGATTGCACCCGGCCCCAGACGTCGCCCCGGTGGCCGGTCACGAGATGGCCGTCCTCCAACTCCTCGACGCGGCTCGCCATCTCCATCACGAGGCGGTCGTGCGTGCAGGTGATGATGGAGACGCCGCGCTCGCGGCAGATGTCGCGGATGAGGGTGAAGACGGCGGTGGCCGTCGCGGAATCGAGCTCGCCCGTGGGCTCGTCGGCGAGCACGAGCGTGGGCTCGGTCACTAGCGCGCGGGCGATGGCGACGCGCTGCTGCTCGCCGCCGGAAAGCTCGTAGGGGCGGTGGTGGGCGCGCCGCTCGAGGCCGACGAGCTCCAGTACCTCGCGGGCGCGCGCGGGGCGGTCGCGGTGGACGCCGGCGATGCGCAGGGGCAGCTCCACGTTCTCCTGGGCGGAGAGGAGCGGGAGGAGGCCGAACGACTGGAAGATGAAGCCGAGCTTCTGGCGGCGGAGCGCGATCAGGTCGGCCTCGCCCATCAGGTCGACGCGCTCGCCGTCGATCTCGACCTCGCCGCCGGTGGGGCGGTCGAGCCCGGCGATGGTGTTGAGCAGGGTCGTCTTGCCCGAGCCGGAGCGCCCGATGAGGGCGAGGAAGTCGCCCGGCTCGACGCTGAGGGTGATGTCGCGCACGGCCCAGACCTCCTCCGAGCCCAGCTCGAAGAGGCGGGAGACGTTGCGCAGCTCGACTGCCGCACCGGCCATTAGAGCTCCTCCTCGCTGACGCGGTGGACGCGGTCGGGCAGCACCTCGACGCGCCCTTCGCCCAGGAAGAGCTTGGCGCGTTCGCTGATGCTGAGGCGGTCGAGGAACTCGCGCGGCACCTGCAGGCGTCCGGCGGAATCGACGAGCACGTACTCGTCGTGGACCACGTGGGTGACGCCGCCGGTCTGCTCGACGCGGCGGAAGATCTCCATGCTCGTGCGCCCGTCCCGGATAGCGACGACGCGGTTCACGCGCGAGGCGATTTCGGGGTCGTGGGTAACGATGATGACGGTGACGCCGTAACGCGCGTTCAGGTCGCCGAGCACTTCGTAGACGCTGTCGGCGCCGATGGCGTCGAGCTCGCCGGTGGGCTCGTCGGCGAGGAGGAGGGGGGGCTGGTTGGCGAGCGCCACGGCGATGGAGACGCGCTGCTGCTCGCCGCCCGAGAGCTGCTCGGGGTGGTGCTCGCGGCGGTGGGTCAGGTTCACGGCTTCGAGCAGCTCGTCGGCGCGCTCGCGAGCCGCCCCCGCCTCGACGCCGTCGAGCATGAGCGGCAGCTCGACGTTCTGTGTGGCGGAGAGGTAGGGGATGAGGTTCCGCCCGGTCTGCTGCCAGATAAAGCCGACGTCCTTGCGGCGGTAGCTCACCATCTCGGCCTCGGTCATGGTCAGCAGGTCGCGTCCGCCCACAAAGGCGCGGCCAGCGCTGGGCTGGTCGAGCCCGGCGAGGATGTTGAGCAGGGTGCTCTTGCCGGAGCCGGAGGCGCCCACGATGGCCATCAGCTCGCCGCCGCGCACCTTCAGGTCGAGCCCGCGCAGGGCGACGACCTCGAGCTCGTCGCTCTTGTGAATCTTGAAGAGGTCCTCGCAGACGATGTAGGGAGGGGCCTCGGTTTCGGTGTCGGGGAAGGTGGTCATGCGGCCGTCCTAAAGCTCGCCGATGCGCAGGGCGCGGTGCAGGGCCAGCCGCGAGTAGAGCCGCGCGAGGGCGGCCACGGTGGCGATGAAGACGAGGGCGAGCAGGCCGTAAACGGAGAGCACGGTCTCCCAGCTTACCTGCGAAAGAAGGGGCGGGACCACGTCGCTGCCGTCCTCGGTGAGGGCGAGGGCGCCGATCATGAGGCGTCCCAGGGGGAAGCCGAGGGCCGTACCGGCGGCCACCCCGGCGACGATGACGAAGAGCTGCTCGAAGCCGACCACGCCCACGATCTGGCGCCCGGAGAAGCCCATCGTGCGGAGGATGGCGAACTCCAGCGAGCGGGTCTGCGCGGCCAGGTAGGAGAAGACGATGAAGCCGAGGGCCGTGAGCAGCAGGACCGCGCCGAAGGAGAGGAAGAGGATGCCCTCCCAGCTGGCGGCGACGAGCGGGTCGGAGGACTCGAGAGCGAAGAGGGCGGCTTCGTCGTGGACCGCCCCGGCGCGGATGCCCTGCTCCTCGAGCCACTCGGGCGTGAGCTCGACCCCCTCGACGCTGCCGAGCCAGACCTCGTTCGGCGTGATGCCGCCGGCCACGCGCGGGATGCCCGCGCCCGCGCCTCGCAGCGTGGGCAGGTCGGCAACGAGCAGGTGGTCGCGGCCGCCGGGGTAGTAGCCGGGGAAGAGTTCGAACGAGCCGGCGACGCGCGCCGTCAGCACCTGGCGGTTCACGCGCAGGGGGAAGGTGTCGCCCGGGGCGACGCCGGTGGCTTCGAGGAACGACTCGCTGGCGAGCACGGGCAGGGGCTCGGGGGAGCGGCGCAGGCGCAAACCCACCGCGGTCACGGAGAAGCTGTCGTAGTTGAAGCTGACCTGGGCGGCGTAGCGGCCGCGGTCGTTGTCGACCTCGGCGCGCGTGATCGTCGTTTGCGCCGACCCGGAGGCGCCGGTGATCGACTGGTAACGGTCGAGCGACTCGAAGGGCTCAATCGTCACGCCGTCGTCGCGGTCGCCGCCCTCGGGGTAAGCGACGAGGTTGTCGAGCACGGCGGTCACCCGGCCGGGGGCCGCGGCGAAGCGGCGGACGCTGAGGAAGACGGATTCGACTTCGAGCTCGCCGCTCAGGTCGGGCGGGCTGTTGCGGGGGTTGAAGGGGCGGGTGAGGTCGACAACGTAGAGAAGCCAGCCGTCGTCTTCCTCGACCGGGTCGCTGACGAACAGGTACTCGTAGAGGAGCCCGTTCTCGTCGCGCACGCGGATGCCGGGGCGGGCGGCGTTGCCGGGGAGGGAGA
>VXRS01000081.1 GCA_009838385.1 Dehalococcoidia bacterium
GCGCTGGCGACCCCGCCCCATCGACATCGACCTGCTCTTCTGCGGCGAGCGGGAGGTCGCGACCGAAACCCTGACCGTTCCCCACCCCCGCATCGCCGAGCGCGCCTTTGTGCTGCTGCCCCTCGCCGAGGTGCTCGCAGCCCCCCTCCCCGTGCTTGGCCGGAGCGCCGCCGACCTCCTGGAGGGACTGGACACGGCCGGGCACGATCGCACTGGCGTCCGACTCCGCCCCCGCTTCTAGGGTCAGAGAGGCCTCAGACCCAGGGGTGGTCGTCCATCCGGGCGCCGCCCGAGAACTGCACCGCCGCCCCCCATCCCGCCAGCGCCGCGATGCCGAGGAACACGAGTGCGACCGGCGCAAACAGCCAGCTTGCCCCCAGCGTGCCGCGCGCCGCCGCAACCGCGAACGCGGCCAGCGCGAGCAGCCCTCCGCCGTTCACGACGTGAGTCCAGTGCAGCGGCTCGCGGGTCTCCACCGGTGGGGGCTCGGAGAAGTTCATGCCTCGCGCAGTTCCGGCGGCAACAGGTTCGGGATGCCCGATTCGATTGGGAACGTCTCGTCGCAGGCCACGCAGTCGAGCCTGCCGCTCAGGATCTCGCCCGCCTCCTCATCCACAATGGTCAGGGTCAGTTCGGCCTTGCACAGCGGGCACGCGAGCAACTCCATCAGGTCCGGACGCATGGCCCAATTGTACGAGGTTCCCTTAGCAGCCCTGCCCGTACCATGAAACTCCAGTGAATTGGCTCTCCCTCGTCATCGTCGTGGTCGTGGCGCTGCTCACGTGGCGAGCCTTCCGCCGGGGATTCCTGCGGGAGCTGGTGGGGCTGGCGGCGCTCATCCTCGCCGTCCCCGTCGCCGGCGTCTTTTACGACGACATGCTCCCCAAGGTCGAACCCATCATCGACGACCGCACCATCTCGGAGCTCGCGTCCTTCCTCGCCATCTTCATCGGCGTGATCGTCGCCGGCCAGCTTCTGGGCTACCTGCTGAGGCGCAGCGTCGATGTGCTCAATCTCGGGGGCGCCGACCGCGTCGCAGGGGCCGCCTTCGGCTTCGTGCAGGGAGCGCTGCTCTGCCAGGTCCTGCTGGTCGTCCTCGTCAACTTCCCCAAGCCCGACATCCGTACGGACATCGACGACTCCCCCATCGCGACGAGCCTCCTCGATGGCGCCCCGGTCGTGCTCGCCTTCCTCCCTGATTCTTTCGACGATGCGGTCGATCTCTATCTCGAAGGCATCGAGTTCCTGGAGAGCGTCGATCTCGATGAGGTTGGCTCGGGCCGGTAAGCAGGCCCGCCGCTGTGGCGTCAGTTGCTGCCGTATCATCCCTGTGGCGGCGGCCAGAACGCCCGGAGGCTTTCATGCTCATGACAACGTCGGACTCGGTGCCGGGACGCGAGATTGCGGAGACGCTGGGGCTGGTGACGGCCAACTCCGTGCGCGCCCGAAACATCGGGCGTGACATCCTCGCCGGCTTGAAGAACATCACGGGCGGGCAGATCGGCGCCTACCGCCAGCTCCTGGTGGAGTCCCGCGAGGAAGCGATCGAGCGGCTCACGAGCGAGGCCGAGGCCCTGGGTGCCGACGCGATCGTGGCCCTGCGGCTCTCCACCGCTGCCGTCATGCAGGGCGCCGCTGAGATACTCGTGTACGGGACGGCTGTGAAACTTCGGTAGACCCTCGCCGCTGAGGGCTTGCCTTATACTTTACCGGTACTTTACTTTCGCAACCCGGTCGAAGGAGGTCAGGGGTGGCCGAAATCATCCGAGCGAGCGAAATGGGTTTTTGCATGGGCGTTCGCCGTGCCGTGCAGATCATGGAAGACGAAGCCACGCCCGAGAATCCCATCGCGAGCGCTGGCGAGATCGTGCACAACCCGCACGTCGTCGAGGAGCTCGAGCAGACGGGCGTGCACCAGCTTCCCGGTCCCGATGAGGTGGAGGGCGACTTCGGCGCCGTGACCGCCGACCGCGTGGGCGAGGGCCGCATCGCCATTACCGCCCACGGCGTCGGCGAGCGTGTCCTGCACGACCTCGAGGACGCCGGCCTGAACATCATCGACACGACCTGCCCGGTGGTGACGAGGGCCCAGCGCTACGCCCAGAAGTTCGTGCGCGACAACTGGCACGCCCTCATCTTCGGCGACCCCGGCCACAAGGAGGTGCGCGGCATCATGGGCTGGGCCATCGACGAGCAGGGCCGCTCCGGCGTCACCGTCGTCGAGCATGCCGACATTGGGCATCTCCGCGACGTGATAGAGAACTTCCCCGGCGGCTTCCCCAACAAGATCGGGGTCATGGCCCAGACCACGCACAAGATCGACGACTTCGCCCGCTTCGTCGGCAACTTGATGCTGCTCCAGCGCGAAGCGAACTTCGAGATGCACGTCGTCAACACCCTCTGCCACGCGACCACCGGCCAGCAGGCCGCCGCCGCCGAGCTCGCCCACCAGGTCGACGTGATGGTGGTCGTTGGCGGCAAGAAGAGCGCGAACACCCGCCACCTTCGCCAGGTGTGCGAATCCGAGGGCGCGAGGACCTATCACGTCGAGAGCGCGCACGAGCTTGACGCGGACTGGTTCGAGGGCGCCGGGCGCATCGGGCTGACAGCCGGCGCGTCTACACCCGATAGCTCGATTGACGAGGTGGAGGACCGGCTCGTGGCGCTCGTGGGGGCTCGGTGACAGCCCCGAGCTCCATCCAGGGCGCCCAGGCCGCCGCCGGCAGCGCCAGCGGCCTCGATGTCTGCATCGATCGCAGCGTCAGGCACCTCCTCTCCCTGCAGGCCGAGGACGGCTACTGGTGGGCCGAGCTCGAGTCGAACGCGACGATGGCCGCCGAGCACCTCCTCCTCGAGCGCTTCCTCGGCACCACCGAGGAGGAGCGCGAGCAGGGCATCGTCCGCTACCTCCTGGGGCTCCAGTGCGAGGACGGCTCCTGGCCCGTCTACTGGGGCGGCCCCGGCGACGTCAGCATCAGCACCGAGGCCTACTTCGCCCTCAAGCTCGCCGGCGTCGACCCCGAATCGGAGGAGATGAAGCGCGCCCGCGAGTTCATCCGCTCCCGGGGCGGCGTGGGCGCCACCCGCATCTTCACCAAGCTCTGGCTCTCCCTCTTCGGGCAGTTCGACTGGGCGGCCCTTCCCGCCATGCCCCCCGAGTCGATCCTGATGCCCGTCGCCTCGCCCCTGAACATCTACATGTTCGCCTCGTGGGCGCGCGCCACGATCGTCGCCATCCTCGTCGTCTGGGCCTACCGCCCCGTCGTCCCCATCCCCGACTACGCCCATGTCGACGAGCTCTACCTCGACCCCGCCGATCGGCGCTCCATCCCCCTCCGGCGCGATCGGCAGCCCTTCACCTGGCGCAACGCCTTCCTCGCCATCGACCGGGTGCTGCACGCGCACGAGCGGCTCCCCTGGAAGCCCCTGCGCGACTTCTCCCTCAAGGAGTGCGAGCGCTGGATCATCGAGCACCAGGAAGCGGACGGCACCTGGGGAGTCATCCAGCCGCCGTCGGTCTATTCGCTCATCGCCCTCAGGGCCCACGGCTACTCCATGGACCACCCCGTCATGCAGAAGGGGCTCAACGGCTTCCTCGGCGACTTCGCCCTGCGCCGCGGAAACACCTTCTCCGTGCAGCCCTGCCTCTCGCCCGTCTGGGACACCGCCCTCGCCGTCACCGGCCTGCGCGAGGCGGGCGTACCCGCAGACGATGAGGCCCTCGTGCAGGCGGGCCGCTGGCTGCTCGCTCACGAGGTCCAGAGCCTCGGCGATTGGGCCCTCACCGTGCCGGGCATCGAGCCTGGCGGCTTCCCCTTCGAGTTCTCCAACGAGCTTTACCCCGACACCGACGACACCGCCGAGGTGCTCATCGCCCTGCGCCTGCTCGACCTGCGCGGCAAGGACGGCCCCTTCCACCGCTCCAAGGTCTGGCTGCGGGCGATGCAGTCCACGAACGGCGGGTGGGGCGCCTTCGACCGCGACAACGACGACGAGTTCGTCTCCCGCATCCCCTTCGCCGACTTCGGCGCCACCTTCGACCCCCCCACCGAGGACGTGACCGCCCACATCCTCGAAGCCTTCGCCCTCGACGGCACCCCGCCGAGCGACGAGATGATGGACCGCGCCCTCGACTACCTCTGGGACACTCAGGAGCCGGACGGCTCCTGGTGGGGGCGCTGGGGCGTCAACTACCTCTACGGCCTGGGAGCGGCCGTCCCCGCGCTCGTGGCCGCCGGGGTCGACCCCGCCGACCCGCGACTCCGCCGGGCCGTGCGCTGGCTCGAACACCACCAGCAGCCCGACGGCGGCTGGGGCGAGAGCTGCGCCACCTACGAGGACCCCTCCCTGCGCGGCCAGGGCCCCAGCACCGCCTCCCAGACCGCCTGGGCCCTGCTCGCGCTCCTCGCCGTCGAGCCGCCCGACCACCCCGCCACCGTGCGCGGCATCGACTACCTGGTACGCACGCAGACCGACGACGGCGAGTGGATCGAGCCACACTTCACGGGAACCGGTTTCCCGCGGGACTTCATGCTCAAGTACCACCTCTACTCCAACTACTGGCCCCTCTGGGCGCTCGGACGCTACCGGCGTCTGCGTGACGGGAACCCCATCCACCTGCCCGAGACGGACCCCCTGGGATGACCGCCCAGACCGGCGACGGCCTTCGGCGGTGGCCCATCGAGCGCCCCACGACTCCCCGCGAGGCCTATCGCTGGTGCGAGCAGTACGCCCGCCGCCACGACGAGAACTTCACCGTCGTGTCCTTCCTCCTGCCGAAGAAGCTGCGTCGCCACTTCTTCGCCGTCTACGCCTTCTGCCGCTACACCGATGATCTCGGCGACGAGGCCGAGGGCGACCGCCTCGCCCTCCTCGATTCCTGGGAGCAGGACCTGCACGACGCCGTCGCCGGCAACCCCCGGCGCCCCCTCCTGATCGCCCTCGCCCGCACCATCGAACGCAAGGAGATCCCGCTCGACCCCTTCCTTCGCCTGATCGAGGCGAACCGCATGGACCAGCGCGTCTCCCGCTTCGCCACCTACGACGACGTCCTCACCTACTGCAGCTACTCGGCCACGCCCGTCGGCCAGATGGTGCTGGCCGTCCTCGGCTACACCGACGCCGAGCGCGTCGCCCTCTCCGACCAGACCTGCATCGGTCTCCAGCTCGCGAACTTCTGGCAGGACGTCTCTGTCGACATCGAGAAGGGCCGCATCTACCTGCCGCTCGAGGACCTGCAACGCTTCGGCGTCGACGAGCAGCAAATCATCGACCGGCGCTTCGATGAGCGCTATCGCGAGCTCATGAAGTTCGAGGTGGCCCGCGCCCGCGCCTGCTTCGCCGAGGGCAAGAAGCTCGAGTCCCGCGTCTCGCGCTCCGTGCGCACCGACATCCGCCTCTACCGGCTCGGCGGCGAGGCCATCCTCAACGCCATCGAGGCCGCCGGCTACGACACGCTCAGCGCCCGCCCCCGCGTTACGAAGGCCGTCAAGGCCCGCCTGGCGCTCGTGAACGGCGCCCGTATCGCTGTGGGTATCTGAGAGAGGGGAAGGGAACGCAATGGCTTTCGATGTGCTTGCGGAGCTCGATGCTCACGCCGACGAGCGCTTCACACCCGAGGAGGCCTACGCCTGGTGCAAGGCCTACACGAAGGACCGCGCCTCGAACTTCTACTACGCCTTCACCATCCTGCCCGCGCAGAAGCGCAACGCCATCTACGCCGCCTACGCCTTCAGCGGCTACGTCGACGACATCGCCGACGAGCTGACCGATCGGTCCCGCCAGGAGAAGGAGATCGCCCTCGCCCGCGAGCGCCTGGAGGGCTGCTACGCCGGCTCCCGACAGGGGCCGCTCTTCATCGCCCTCGGTGATGCGGTCGACCGCTTCGCCATGCCCCAGCAGCACTTCGAGGAACTGGTGAACGGGGTCGAGATGGACTTCACCATCAACCGCTACGAGACCTGGGACGACCTCCGCCAGTACTGCTACCGCGTGGCCTCGATGGTCGGCCACATCTGCGTCTCCATCTTCGGGGCGAAGCCCCACCCGCGCGCCGAGGAGTTCGCCACCAGCATGGGGATAGGCCTCCAGATCGTGAACATCATGCGCGACGTGAAGGAGGACGCCGAGCGCGGCCGCGTCTACTTCCCCACCGAGGAGCTCGCCGCCCACGGCCTTACGCCCGAGGACATCCTCGCCTGCGACTACGACGAGCGCTTCCGCTCGATGCTGGCCGCCCAGGGAGAGCGCGCCCATCGCTACTTCCGCCGCGGACGCCATCTCCTGCCCCTGCTCGATGTGCGCTCGCGCATGTGCGTGAACGTGCTCCAGGGCGTCTACTTCGAGCTCCTCCAGCGCATCGAGGAGCGCAACTACGACGTCCTCTCCGAGCGCGTCCGCCTGAACGGCCGGGAGAAGGCCTCCGCTATCGCGCGCCTCTGGGGTTCCGCCGCCCTCCTGGGGCCGGCGCGATCGGGCTGACGCCCGCACGGCCATGAGGGTCGGCATCATCGGCGCGGGCCTGGCCGGACTGGCCGCCGGGCTGGAGCTTGCCGACCGCGGCCACCAGGTCGAGGTGCTGGAACGCCGTCCCTGGGCAGGCGGCGCCACCTACTCCTTCCTCGACGACGAGACCGGCGACGAGGTCGACAACGGCCAGCACCTTTTCATGGAGTGCACCTCCGCCTACCGCGCCTTCCTCGAACGCCTCGGCACCCTGCACCTGACCTACCGCCAGGAGCGCCTGCACGTCCCCGTGTTCGACCCCGACGGCCGCCGCTCCGACCTCTGGTCTTCGAACCTTCCCCTCGGGCTCCACCTTGCTCCCGCCCTCCTCCGCTACCGCCACCTCTCCTGGCGCCAGAAGATCGAGATCGCGCGCGCCTTCCTCGCGCTGCGGCTCCTCCAGGTCCACGAGCGCGGACGCCTTGAGCGGATCACGTTCGAGCAGTGGCTCCGCGAGCGGAAGCAATCGCCCGACACCATCCGCGAGTTCTGGGACTTCCTCGTCATCCCCACGCTCAATTGCCGTGCCGACGAAGCCAGCGCCAGCCAGTCGATCTTTGTGCTCGAAGAGGGCTTCCAGAAAGACCCCCGTGCCGCCGCCCTCGCCGTGCCCGCCACCGGCCTCTCGAAGCTTCATGTGGAGCCCGCCATCCGCGCGATTGAAGAACGAGGTGGGAAGGTCGCCGTGCGAGCCGGTATCGAGTGTGTCCGGGTCGAGGAGGGCCGCGTTGTGTCGCTCGCCCTGGGCGACGGCGAGTGTCGCACCTTCGATGCGTACGTCAGCGCCCTCGCCCCCTGGCGCCTTCTCCCCCTCCTCCCCGAGTACGTGCGCGGGGACAGGCCGTTCGTCGACCTCGCCCACTTCGAGCCCGCCCCCATCCTCAACCTCCACCTCTGGTTCGACCGCCCCGTCCTGGACCTCCACTGCGCCTCCTTCATCCGCTCCGAGGTGCAGTGGGTCTTCAACCGCACCCGCCTCGGCGGCGAGGACGAGTCGGAGCGCCAGCACCTCGTCCTCTCCATCAGCGCCCCGGGCGATCTCTTCGCCCTGAGCCAGGAGCAGGTCTGCGAGCGCGTCCTGCCACAGCTGCGGCAGGCGCTATCGGCCGCCCGCGACGCCACCCTCGTGCGCTACCGCGTGACCAAGGAGCCGGAGGCGACCTTCGTGCCCGGCCCGGGCCTCTTCCGCCCCGGCCCCCGCACGCCGCTCCCCAACTTCTTCCTGGCGGGCTCGTACACCGATACGGGCTGGCCCGCCACCATGGAATCGGCCGTTCGAAGCGGTCTCGCCGCGGCAGCAGCAGTGGAGGCGAGCAGTGCATAGCCTTCGCGCCGCTCGCTCCGTATGCTGTGCCGCCAGTCTCCCGGAGGAATCACGATGGGAATCCCCCTTCGCCAGGCGTTCGCCGTCAGCCGCTACCTGCTGAAGCAGAAGCTGCTGCGTAAGGAGCGGTACCCGCTCGTGCTCATGCTGGAGCCGCTCTATCGCTGCAATCTCGAGTGCGAGGGCTGCGGCAAGATCCAGCACCCCGAGGAGATCCTCAACACCTACCTCTCCCCGGAGGAGTGTTGGGAAGCCGCCGATGAGTGCGGCGCGCCCGTCGTCTCCATCGCCGGCGGTGAACCCCTCATCCACCCCAAGATCGACGAGATCGTCGAGGGCCTGATCGAGCGCAAGAAGTTCATCTATCTCTGCACCAACGCCATCCTCCTCGATCGCTGGCTGCCGAAGCTGGAACCCTCCCCCTACCTCACCATCAGCGTCCACATGGACGGCCTCCGTGAGCAGCACGACAAGGCCGTCGACCGTGAGGGCGTCTTCGACAAGGCCGTGGCCGGTATTCGCAAGGCGAAGGAGCAGGGCTACCGCGTCAGCACGAACACCACCGTCTTCAACGACAGCTCTCCACAGGAGATGGGCGACCTCTTCAACTTCCTCATGGACGACCTCAACGTCGACGGCATGATGGTCTCGCCCGGCTACGACTACCCCAAAGCCCCCAACCAGAGCGTCTTCCTCAGGCGCCCCGAGATGATCTCCACCTTCAAGTCCATCCTCGATTCCCCCGACCGCCGCCGCTGGCGCTTCTTCCATACGCCCGTCTTCCTCGATTTCCTCCAGGGCGAGCGCGCCATGCAGTGCACGGCCTGGGGCAACCCCACGCGCAGCGTCCTCGGCTGGCAGCGCCCCTGCTACCTGATGAACGAGAGCTACGCCGAGAGCTTCGTCGAGCTCATCGAGGAAACCGAGTGGGAGCGCTACGGCTACGGTCGCGACGCGCGCTGCACGAACTGCATGGCCCACTGCGGCTACGAGGCCACCGCCGTCGGCGCGACCATGGCCAGCCCTCTCGAGGGCGTCCGCGCGGCGCTCGGCACGCTAGGCGGCCGCGGCAGTTCGTGAGCCTCCTCATCGTGGCGCCCACGACGCGCGAAGCGCGCGCGATCGGTTCCGGGTGCCAGGTCACGGGCACGGGTGAGGCAGGCGAACGGGCCCTTGCCAACCTCCTGCGCGAGCAGAGTCCCGATGCCGTCCTCGTCGCCGGTCTCTGCGGCGGGCTCGACCCCTCCCTCGGTCCCGGCCACCTCATCCTTGCTCGCGAGGCCATGAACGAGGCCGGCGAGGCCCTCCAGCCCCCCGCCATGACGCTCCAGAACGCGCGCCGCGCCCTCCGAAACGAGGGTTCCCGGTTCGTTTGCTCCCGGCTCGTGACCGTTGCCAGACCCGTCGCCACCCGCTCGGCCAAGCGCGACCTCTGGAACGAGCACGGAGCCGCTGGCGTCGATATGGAGACCGCCGCCTTCGCCCGCGTGGCTGTCGAGCATGGCGTCGACTGGATGGCCCTGCGCGCCGTCATCGACCCCGCCGCCATGGAGTTGCCCGCACCCCTCCGCGACTGGAACGGCGAGTCGACCGAATTCGGCATGGCGGCCGGCATCGCCCTGCGCCCCAACGCCTGGCTCGCCGGCGGGCGCCTGGCCGTCGCGCTCCGTTCGGCCGGACGCGCCCTGCGCGTGGCCACCCCGATCGTCGCACGCGTGGTCCGCGATACCGTCCCCCTCGGCGACGACCTCCTGGCCTGATGCCTGCCCAGCCCGTCGTCGTCATTACCGGCGCGAGCGCCGGCATCGGCCGGGCAACCGCCATTCGCTTCGCCCGCGAGGGCGCCACGATCGTCCTCGCCGCGCGTTCGCGCGAGCGCCTTGAGCGTCTCGCCGAACGTCTCGAGCACCGCTTCGGCGTGGAAGTCCTCGTCGTGCCCTGCGACGTGCGCGATCGCGGCCAGGTGGAGGAGCTGGCGGAGGTCGCTGTCGCCACCTTCGGACGCATCGAAGTGCTCGTGAACAACGCCGGCTACGGCCTCTACGGCCGCATCGAGGACACCCCCGACGACGCCTTCCGCGACCTTCTCGAAACCAACGTGCTCGGCGTACACCACGCCATCCGCGCCGTCCTGCCACACATGCGCCGCCGTGCCTCGGGCCACATCGTCAATGTCGGCTCGGTCGTCGGGAAACGGAGCTGGCCGTATCACGGCGCCTACGCCGCCAGCAAGTTCGCCCTGACCGGGTTGACCCAGGCGCTGCGCGGCGAGCTCGCCGGCTCCGGCGTGACGGTTTCGCTGGTGCTTCCTGCCAGCACCGACACCGAGTTCTTCGCCAACGCCCCCACGTATTCCTCCGAGTACGCCCCCGCGCCCCTCGGCCCCTTGCAGACACCGGGCCAGGTGGCCCGCGCCATCGTCCGCTCGGTGAAGCGCCCCGCCGCCGAGGTGCACATGCAGCCCCTCATGCGCATCGCCCACGTCCTCGGCGAGGTCTTCCCCGGCCTCACCGCCTGGGCGAGCGAGCTCCACTACCGCTGGCTCCAGCGCTGACGAACTACTGCGAAGTCACCGTGCCCCCTTCGGCTTTTGGGAACAATCGGTGGATTCTGTATTGTTGGTCGAGTGACAACCGATCTCGCGAGCGAAGCCAATGCGATTCCCGGCGCGCGTCTCCTGTTGGACCAGATGGTTCGACTCAACGACAACGTGATCGTCTCGGTTGACCAGCTCCGCCAGAAGTCGCGCGCCTACCTCAGCGTGGGCGCCCTTGCGGTTACGGCCTCGGCAGCCCTCTTGGCGCTATCCAGCGACTTGCCCGACGGACTCTGGATCGGTTCTGTCGTAGCGCTGGTCCTGTTCGGCATGTCCGCGGTTGCTGCTGTGCTTGCCGAGCGCACAACCGCGCTTCCCGATGCTCCGGACATTCTGGATCTTGCCGACCTCGTTAACCAGCCTGACTCAGACTGGAGTGACGACCAGATCGCATTCTGGGTAGCGCGGGAGTACATCGACCGTATCCAGCCAATTGCCGAACGCGAGTTGCGTGCAACAACCCGCTTGGTGAGTGCGCAGATGTTCCTGTTCCTGGGCGAGGTGACAGTGGTGGGAGGGACACTGACCGGGGCCCTCGCTTACTAGTCCGTAGAAGGTTGTGGATCCGGTGGAGGAAACGTTCGTGGGTAGTCACGTGGCGTGACGTGTGGCGGTTTCTGGGAAGGTGGGGGGATGTCCACCCTTGACGGCGGCTTTGACGCCTGTCCCTTGCCATCGTTCCTGCTCATGACTCCATGATGCCGTTCCGCGACTCACTTCGCCAGACCCCGGACGCGAAGGAGGGGCGGCCTGGCCGCCCCTCCGGTCGTAGTGGCTGGCGGCGCCCGCGGCTACTCCCGCGAGACCCAGTTCTCCAGCAGCGCGTGGAAGTGGCGAATCTTCGTCTCGCCGTAGTTGCCGAACTGCACGAACTCCTTCTTCGTCGCGTGCAGGCCCAGCTGCACCCGCGGAAGGTTGTACGTGTCCTGGTTGAACACCCGCGCGAGCATCCCCAGCTCCGGCGCCTCCGTCCAGTCGTCGTCGACCCCGATCCAGTGGATGGGGGCGGCCGGCGGACGCTCGCCGTCCTGCGGGTACGGCGCCAGGTAGAGGCACTCCATGATGCTCTCGTCCGGGTTGTTCCCGTTGGGCCGGAAGCGGTAGACGATCCGGTTGAACGAGCCCCACGGATGGAAGTTGGGGAACAGCGTGAAGTAAATGCTGTCGTTCAGCTCCGCATCCGGCACGTTGTCCATCAGGTCGCCGAGCACCGGACGCAAACCCTCGCGCATCGCGGCCGCCCCGATCTCGCGCACGGAAGCGCCGTTCGACGGCGCAGCCGTCATCTGCTCCATGCGCTTGTCCATCTCTTCCGCCGCGCTCTCGGCCTCGAGCTCCTCGCTGCCGTTGTCGTCCGTGGCGTTGTTGCCGCGACGGTTCTCCCAGTACTGGTCGTCCGTCTCGAGCTGCTTGCCCGCGAGCCACTGGCACATGTGCGGGTCGGCCTCGCCGAGGTCGCCGCTGATCCAGGATCCGCTCTCCGTGAAGAGCCCCGAGCGACCGTCCGGATGCGTGACGAGCACCGTGCTGTCGGGCTGCGTGTCGTAGATGGCGTTCGTCAGGGGGTGCCGCATCTTGAACGGACTCGTGTCAGGCAGCGGGTCCTCCTGTTGCACGTTCGACAGGTGGGGGCTGGGAACGCCGTTCGGCGTGATCGCCCGCGCGTAGTTTCCGAACACGTCGTACTTCGAGTTCGCGTCGCAGATACCCGCCAGGATCTGCGGGTGCGTCGCGACGACGTGGTAGGCCTCCATGAAGGCTTCCTGCGCCACCTTCCAGTTGCAGCGCAGCACCTTGGCGACGTGCGCCTCCTTGTAGCGCTTCTCGTACGGAAGCAGCGTGAAGTGGCTCTCCAGGTCGCCCACGAAGTCCTCGAACGGCTCCGCGTCCGGGTCCGGGTTGATGAACACGAACCCGCCCCAGCTCGCCACGTTCACCTCGGGCAGCGATTGCTCGTCCGGGTTCACGTAGGGGAAGTCCCACTGGCAGGGGATTTCCTTCAGCGTTCCGTCCAGGTTCCAGGTCCAGCCGTGGAACGCGCAGCGCAGGTCGCGTGCCCGCTTGCCGTCCTCCTGCCGAAGCAGGCGGCCCCGGTGGAGACAGGCGTTGTAATAGGCCTTGAACTCATTCTCGGCCACGCGCACCACCAGGTAGGAGAGGTCGGCGAGGTCGTAGACCAGGTAGTCGCCCACGTCCGGGATGTCGTCCTCGTGGCAGGCCATCTGCCAGACGCGCTTCCACAGCTTCTCGATCTCGAGGTCGTGCCACTCGCGCGACGTGTAGCGCTCGACAGGTACACGGGTCGGCTGGCCCTCCTCCAACGGGGAGTCGCGCAGCAGGTACTCCGGTACGGGATGGCTGTCCTCGGCGAGAAGCTGGGTGTAGGCAACGCCCGCGGAGCGGTTCGTGCCGGTCAAGGTTTCGGTCATGGTGAGAGCCCCCGATTCGAGACCGTCATGGTCTGCGGTTTCGCGCCGGATCGTAGCAGAGCGAGCGCCGCAATTGGGCGCACGCACGCGCGCAGGGGCGCATGGGGTAGGCTGACGCGCACGCGGCCCCTGCTGGCCGCCATGCACGAAGAGAAGGAGGGAGCACGATGCTCCTCGAAGGCAAGGTTGGGATCGTCACCGGAGTGGGCATGGGCATGGGCGAGGCCGTGGCTCGTCGCTGGGCCCGGGAAGGCGCCCGCGTCATCGGCACCGACGTCAACGACGAAGCCGGCCACGCCGCCATCGAGGCGATCACGGCCGCGGGTGGGGAAGCGCACTATGTCCACGCCGACATCGCCAGCGAGGACGACTGGCAGGCCGTCTCCGCCTACGCCATCAACGAGCTCGGCGGCATCAACATCATGCACAACAACGCCGCCGTGCATTTCTGGTTCGACTCCCTCGAAGACCCAATGGAGAAGTGGGACCAGATGATGGATATCAACCTGCGCGGCGTGCTCCTCGGCTGTCGCTACGCCATCCGACACATGATCACGGCCGGCGGCGGCGCCATCGTCAACACGTCCTCCGTCTCCGCCCTCCACGGCGTCCCCATGCAGGGGCTCTATGGCTCGACCAAGGCAGGCGTCATCAACCTGACCCGCTCGCTGGCCCGCGCCTACGGCCCCCAGGGCGTGCGCGTGAACGCCATCTGCCCCGGCACCATCGACACGCCCATGCTCCACACCGCCGCCGCCGAGGCTGCGGAGCTCTACCGCGACCAGGAAGAGCCCGTCGGCGGTCGCGGCGGGAGCACCGGCCCGACGCTCGACGGCGGCCGTCTCGGCACGCCCGACGAAATCGCGAACGCGGTGACGTTCCTCGTCTCGGACGAGGCGTCCTACATCAGCGGCGTCTTCCTCCCGGTCGACGGAGCGATGATGGCGTAGTCGCCCGTGCTCGGTTGCCGCTGTGAGCGCGTGGTGTGCAGGTTGACAGGCCTGCGTAGAAACAGTTACATGTAACGTGCTAGCAGCGAGGGGCGCCCTTCCTGATGTCCGCCGAACCGCGACCGCAGTCCTCACGAGATCGAGTCCGTGCTTATCGAGAGCGCCTGCGCAGGCAGGGCCTGCGTCCAATCCAGATCTGGGTTCCCGACACGCGCTCCTCTGAGTTCGCGGCCGAGGCGCATCGACAGTCGTTGTTGGTGGCGCGTAGCCCGCACGCGGAGGAAGACCAGACCTTTGTCGACTCCATCTCCGACGCGATTCCTGACTAGGGGTGCGACGAGGGGAACTCTGGACCGTCGCCGGGGGTGGGGACTACACCGCCAAGCCACGTCCCGTCGTAGTCCTGCAGGACGACAGCTTCGATGCGACCGAGTCAGTCACGGTCTGCCCCCTGACCACCGACCCAACCGAGGCGCCCCTGTTCCGAATCCCGATTGAACCGAGTGAGCGCAACGGCCTTGACGAGCCCTCGCTCATCATGGCCGACAAGATCACAACAGTGCGGAAGTCGCGCTTGGGCGAGGTGCTCGGAAGCCTCAGCGATGAAGACATGCTCCGGCTGAACCGCGCTGTTCTGGTGTTCCTTGGGTTTGCCTCCGCCCGGGCACCCTGAGTTGGCTACACGGCCGCCCTCGCGGGCTCCTTCGCCCAGTTCAGGCCGCGGCGCACGAGCTCGTAGAACACTGGCAGTTCCCAGGAGCCGCGCATGATCGGCGCTTCATCCACCAGCGGCTGCATGTCGTACTTGCCGCACGAGTGGCCGAGCGTCAGGTAGAAGACGGCGCCCTCGCCCAGCTCGCGCACGTAGGCGATGAGCCGGGGGTCGTCGTCCGGCCAGTCGTTCTCGACGTAGCCGGCCTCGAACTTTCCGGTGAAGCGCGTCTCGAGGAGCGGCGTAAGGCCCTCCGAGTAGTCGCACAGGTAGATCTCGTCCGAAGCCTCGAACGGCTCGATGCCGGCGACGAGGGGGTGGTCCGGCGCCGTAACCGTCACCTGAAACGGCTGGGTGGGTGGGTGCGAGATGAAGCGGCTTCCGAGCGTCTCCATGAAGGTGTCGCAGATGCGGGGGGCGATGATGCCCTCCGGACCGAAGTCGAGCAGCGCGTTCGTGGCGTGCAGCGCCACCCAGCGGCCCCCGCCCGCAACGAAGTCCCGCAGCGCCTCTTCCTCCTCCGGCTCCGGACGCAGGTCGCACGTGTACGTCACCAGGATGTCGGCGGCGCGGATCCCCTCCGTATCCGCGAACGACTCGGCCACGCGCACGCGCACGTCGTCGTCCTCGTGCAGCAGCTTCAGAAGCTCCAGGCGAGCGAAGTCGGTGTCGTGGAAGCGGGCGTTGGCGACGAGGTAGGCATCGATACGCGGCATAGCCGCGATGATACGCTGGCTATCGAGGTGTTTCCGGGACCTCCACCTCCTGGACGAACTCCCAGAGGTAGCCGGAGGGGTCGCGGACCTCGAAGGAGCGCAGGCCCCACGGTTTCGTCTCGGGCGGGGCCTCGGGGGCCGCGCCGCGGGCGGACACTTCCCGGTGAAAGGCATCGACATCGTCGACGGCGAGGTGGAGGTGGAGGTTCTGCTGGTCGGGAGTGGAGCCGCCGACGTGCAGGAGGAGCCGGAACTCGCCTGCGCGAAGCATCCGGGCGCGGGCGGAGCGGGTCTCCGGTTCGAAGCCCAGCACGTCCACGTAGAAGTCGGCAGCGCGGTCCAGATCCTCGACGAAGAGGGTGGCGGAGTGGAGGCCCCGGATGGTCACCACCGCCGGCCTATCTGAGCACGCCCCGGTCGAACAGCCCCTCGAGCTCGTCCTCGCTGAAGTCGAGTTCGCACAGCACCTCGCGCGTGTGCTGCCCGAGCGTGGGCGCCACCTCCATGGGCACGTCCGAGCCCGACAGCAGGGCGGGCATGCGCATCACCTTCACCGTCCCGAGTTCGGGGTGCTCCAGCTCCTCAACCAGGCCCCGTCCGCTCAGGTGCGGGTCCGTGAACAGCTCGTACGTATCGAGGGTGGCCGAGCAGGGCACGCCCGCGCTGCCGAGCTCCTTCATCGCCTCGTGTTTCGTCCGCTGGAGCGTCCACTCCTTCACGATCTCGTAGAACTCGGCGCCGTGGTCGAAGCGCCCCCGCTGCGTCTCGAAGCGCGGGTCGCTGATCAGCTCGGGCATCCCGATGGTCATGCAGAAGGCGTCCCACTGGGCCGTCGTCACGATCATCACGAACAGGTAGTCGTTCTCGCCGCCCCCCTTGCAGGGGTAGACGTCCGTGCCGGGACCGCGAGCGTTGCCGGTGCGCTCTTGCGGCGCCTCGCCCCAGGTGCGCAGCCCGAGCGTCCGCATGAAGAGCGTGACCGCCTCCTGCATGGAGATCTCGATGAACTGGCCCTCGCCGGTGCGCTGCTTCTGCACGTAGGCGGCGGTGATCGAGAGCGCCAGCTGCGCCCCCGTGCCCGAGTCGCCGATCGTTGGACCCGGCCGCGTCGGCGGGTCTCCCGCCCGGCCCGTCACGGAGAACGTCGCCGCCGACGCCTGCGCCACCCAGTCGTAGGAGGGAAAGCCCGAGTACGGACCGGTCAGCCCGAACCCCTTGAGCCGCGCGTAGATGATCGAGGGGTTCGCCTCCTTCATCACGTCGTAGGTCAGGTTCAGCTTCTCGATGACCCCCGGCCCGTAGTTCTCGACGAACACGTCGAACTTCGGCGCCATCCGTAGCAGGAGGTCGCGTCCCTCCTCGCTGGCGAGGTCGATCACGATGCTGCGCTTGT
>VXRS01000038.1 GCA_009838385.1 Dehalococcoidia bacterium
CCGGCGCGTACATCGCCGCCAAGCACGGCGTCGTCGGCCTGACGCGCCAGTTCGCCCTTATCTACGCCGACCACAACGTCCGCGTGAACGCGATCGCGCCCGGCTACATCCGCACGCCCATGATCCAGGAGGCCCTGCAGGACGAAGAGGGCGCCGCCGGCTTCCTCGAGTCGCTGCACCCGCTGGGCCGCCTCGGCGAACCCGAGGAGATCGCCGCCGCCGCTGCCTTCCTCGCCAGCGACGACGCCTCCTTCATCACCGGCATCACCCTCCCTGTCGACGGCGGCTACACGGTGCGGTGAAGGCTCATGCAGGTCGATGCCTAGGCATACTCAGACAAGCCTAGGGTCTCCACTTCGAACGGCCCGGCTGCATCGACAAGGACGACCGAGTCGTGCTCGGTCGCGTATTCGCGCGCATCCTCTCTGCGCTTGGCGTCGCTGGAGTAGGGACCCCACATCTCCGGCTCGACGCCGCCCCGGAGGATCAGCAAGTGAAGTTCTACATCCATGCCGTCAATCTCATCGGCCACGTTAATCACCCTCCCTTACCAAAGACCATGTTCGGTGTTGGGGGTTGTAGGCCACGATGCCCCTCCGTTTCAGATGCTGTTGCGAGTGCCGCAAGCGCCGCTTCCACGTCTTGCCGTACCGCACGCCCTTGATGAAGAAGTACTCGCTGTCGTCACAGAGATCTGGGAGCAGTTGCCTCACTTCTTCTTCTATCACTTTCGTGGTCTGGGGCCCTCGATCCAGTACGAACTGGATAGCGTCGCCGAACACGGCATGCGCGCTTCGATCGCCCACCTGCACGGAGGCGAACGCTGGACGCGCTTGGCGCAGCGCCTCGTTGAAGCGTCGTCGAGTAGCGAGGGGTGCGCTTCCAGAAACACTCGCGCGCGCGTCGCGCAGTTCCCTTTCGAGAGGGCCCAAGTCGGCCAATGTCGTCGCATCCACCCGGCTCCCGAGCCGCTCGAAAGAGAGCATGTCCGCTCGGACAGTGCGCACTAAGTCGGGTTCGCGCAGCAGCACGCCGTACTCGATGTTTCGATCGAGGGCTGATCGTGTGAGGTTGCCCGATGTCACGATGGCGGCGGTCTCGTCGGCCACGAATACCTTGGCATGGAGGTTGGACAGCGCTACCAGTCGTGCGGTCGGGGACGCCTCGGCGAGGTGCTGAAGGGCCGCTAGGTCTAGGGCTGATGCGCTTATGGCGTCTGTGCTGATGTTGGCGAGCGTGATGACCTCGATGCCAGGACGCAACTGCTCACAGAACCACGTTGCCTCTTCCTCCTTGATGAAGGGTGCAACCACAAGAATGGACTCGCGGGCCGCTGATGCGAGGCCAGCAAGTTCGCTCCGCCAGGGACCGCTCAGGAGTCCTACCATCTTGCGTTCTGCCCACCTGCAGCAGCGTTGGCGCAGACTCTAGCACACACGTTCGGCTGCCTGCAGCGCCCACCCCGCCCCGCTAGACTGCGTCGGAATCGGCGAGGGAGTGTGCTCCATGACCTCTGATGTCGACGCAACCGCCCCCAAGTATCTGCGTGACAAGTACGCCATCATCGGCGTCGGCGAGACCACCTACACCCGTGGCTCCAACCTCACCACGCGCGCCCTCGGCACCTGGGCCGTCAAGAACGCGATGGAGGACGCGGGTATCCCCGCCTCCGAAGTCGACGGCATGATGTCGTACTCCAATAACGACTCCACCCCCTCCCCCATGATCGCCGGCGACCTCGGCATCCGCCTCAACTTCTACATGGACGTCTACGGCGGAGGCTCCAGCAGCGAGGCCCTTATCGGCCTCGCCATCGGCGCCATCGAGGCGGGCATGTGTAACACCGTCGTCGTCTTCCGCTCCATGAACGGCTACTCCCAGGTCCGCATCGGCGGGACGGGCGTGCGTGCGGCCGCCCCCATCGGCGGCGACGCCCTGCACACCTCCCCCTACGGCTGGCTCAGCGCCGGCCAGAACTTCAGCCCCAGCTTCATGCGCCACATGTACGACTACGGCACCACCCCCGAGCAGGTCGCCATGGTCAAGGTCATCCACAGCGAGCACGCCTCCAACAACCCCAAGGCCTACTACAAGCAGCGCCTCACCGTAGATGACGTGGTCAACAGCCGGATGATCGTGAAGCCCCTCCACCTGCTCGACTGCTGCGTCGAGACCGACAACGCCACCGCCGTCATCGTCACCCGCGCCGAGCGCGCCTACGACTACCGCAACACCCCCGCCCGCATCCTTGGCGTGGCGGGACGCGTCTGCAAGCCGCGCATCGACATGCACTTCCAGCACGGCCCCATCTCGACGGTCGCCGGCTACTACATCAAGGACATCATCTGGCCGAACGCCGGCGTCGGCCCCGAGGACATCGACCTCACCGGCGCCTACGATGCCTTCACCTTCACCACTATGCTCCAGCTCGAGGACTACGGCTTCTGCAAGAAGGGCGAGGGTGGCGACTACGTCTCCAGCGGCATCATGCGGCTCGGCGGCGAGCGCCCCAACAACACCTCCGGCGGTCACCTCTGCGAGGGCTACACCCACGGCATGAACATGATCATCGAGAACGTGCGCCAGCTCCGTGGCGAGGTCGATTGCTACTGCCCGACCGACGACAAGGGCCGCCGCCAGCACACCTATGACTACTCCGGCGGGGCCTGCCGCCAGGTCCGCGACGCCAACATCTCCATGAACCTTGGCTGGGCGATGCCGGGCACCGGCTCCTCGCTCGTCATGCGGAAGGGATAGGACCATGCCTCAAGGCGAATACCGCGGGATGAACCTCACCATCCTCGATATCGACCACGAGAACGTGGCCTACTTCGGCTACTGCGCCGAGCACGACTTCCACCTGCAGCAGTGCACCGAGTGCGGCCTCCTGCGCTACCCGCCCGGAACCGCCTGCCCCTGGTGCCAGAACCGCGAGTTCGAGTGGACGCCCGTCGAGGGCAAAGGCGCCGTCCACTCCTACGGCGAGGTCCACCAGGCCATCCAGACCCAGTTCCGCGAGCACGCCCCCTACATGATCCTCATCGTCGACCTCGACACCCAGAAGGGCGAACCCAGCGAGCACGAGGCCCTGCGCGTCGCCGGCAACCTCGTCACGCCCGACGGCGAGCTCGCGCCGCCCGAGCTCGTCAAGCAGGTCGGGATCGGCAGCCGTATGCGGATGGTCTTCGCTGACGTATCCGAGGGCCTCGCCCTCCCCATGTGGACCCTCGACGAGGAAGCGGAGCAGCCCGACGAACCCTGGCGCTATCCGCAGGAGTACAACGGGGTCTGACCCGTTCCGGGCGCCAGCGGCCTCGGCAGGAGCGTGCCATGATCACGAGACCAACAACCGGGCAGGCCCAGAAGAAATGCTGAGCGCGAACGACAACGAGCTCCTGACCCGCACCGGTCCGGGCACGCCCATGGGGGACCTCTTCCGGCGGTTCTGGGTGCCCGTCCTCATCGCTGCGGAGCTGCCCGAGCCCGACTGCCCGCCCGTGCGCGTGGGCGTGCTCGGCGAGGAGCTCGTCGCCTTCCGCGACACGAACGGGACAGTTGGCCTGATCGAAGGGCGCTGCCCCCACCGCCGCGCCGAGCTCTACTGGGGGCGCAACGAGGAGTGCGGACTCCGTTGCGTCTACCACGGCTGGAAGTTCGACGTGGATGGCAACTGCGTCGACATGCCCTCCGAGCCGCCCGAGTCACAGTTCAGGGACAAGGTCGGGATCGCCGCCTACCCCACCCGCGAGTGGGGCGGCTACATCTGGGCCTACCTCGGCCCGCCCGACCTGCCCCTCCCCGAGCTGCCCGAGTTCGAGTGGGCGCACGTTCCCGAGAGCCACCGCTACGTCTCCAAGAAGCTCCAGCAGTGCAACTGGGCGCAGTCGCTCGAGGGCGCTATCGACACCGCCCACTTCTCCTTCCTCCACATGCTCGTCGGCGAGCTCCCCCCGGACGCACCCGCCGCCCTCCGCTACATGAAGGCCGACGGCTCACCCAAGTTCACGATCAAGCAGACCGACGCCGGCTTCGTCATCGGGGGCGCTCGCTTCGCCGAGGAAGACAGCTTCTACTGGCGCATCACCCAGTTCCTCGTCCCCAACCACAGCCTCGCCCCCGGCGCCGAGCGTGGGCAGAACATCAACGGCCAGACCTGGGTCCCCATCGACGACCACAGCTGTTGGATCTACACCTACACATGGAACCCCGACCGCCCCATCACCGAGGAGGAGCTGGCCATTATCAAGGGCGGCAAGGCCAGCATTCATTCCATCGTCGACGAGCATTACCACCCCATCCGCAACCGCGACAACGACTACCTGATCGACCGCGAGGCCCAGCGCACGGCCAGCTTCACGGGCGTGCAGGGCATCTCCGAGCAGGACGCCTGCATTCAGGACAGCCAGGGGCTCATCTACGACCGCACCCAGGAGCACCTCGGCACGACCGACGTCGCCATCATCGAGTTCCGCCGCATGATGCTGCGCATGGCCCGTAACCTGCTGGAGGGTCAGGAGCCCGCCGAGGCCCGCAACGGGCGCGCCTACTGGGTTCGTTCCGGAGCTGAGGTCGCCCCGCGCACGACCTCCTTCGAGGAAGTCGCCGCCGATCGCACGGCGGCAGGAGAAGCCGGCCCCTAGGGCATCGCGAGCGGCGGCGTCACCGAAACCTCGATGTCCGATGCCGACCGTTCGAGCTCGATGTCGCTGGCCGTGGTGTAGAGCAGCTCGCCCTCGTGCCGCACGGCTACCCAGAGCTCGTGCGCGGCTCCTGGCGTCAGCCGGTCCGACCGGTAGGTCACGTTGAATTCGACCGGCAGGGTATTCGCGCCCTCGATCACCTGCCGCCCCAGCGCAATCGCCAGGGAGTCCTCATCGGACACGTCGACCAGCACGACCTCGACGCACGCGCCTACGGGGAGATCGACATCCCCGTCCAGGTACCGCACGGTGCCGGTAATCGAGTCGACATCGCTATCGGCGAAGACGACCGTAAGGAGCAGGGCCGGGACCGTCATCACGACCAGGGCGCTCACCGAGAGCAGCAGAGCGGGCTTCCACATGGCACTCCCCCCGATCCACCGTACAAGGTCTCGGGAGCTACTGTGGCGGTCGTGAACGCACCGGGGTAGGCCCGCTCACGCGCCCACTAACCGGGGCTTTACCGGCGTGGCAGGAGGGGGCCGTTGGGGTGGGTTTTCCTGGTGCGAAGAGGGCCAGGCCGAGTTGCGTCCCCGAAGAAGTGTAACTACACTTCTGTAGTGGCCAGGGGAGCCTGACGACTGCGTTGGACCTGGGATCCAGTCAAGAACAGGGCTAACCTTCGAAGGCACCGCCTTGGCTTCGAGGCTGCCGCCCTTGTGTTTGACGACCCCATGTCTGCGACCCGCGAAGACCCGTCATCAAGTGAGCAGCGGTGGCGAACCGTCGGGATGGTGGGCGGTCAAGTCATCATGGTGGTCCACACCTGGCCAGACCTCGACCCGGCTACCGGAGAAGAGGCTGGGCGCATTATCTCGGCACGTAAGGCAACCAGACATGAGAGGACGGCGTATGAAGAAGGATATGACTGAGCTGCCGCCCGATGTGCAGGCACAGGTGCGGGCTCTGGAGGCTCTGCCCGACGACCAGATCGACACGACAGATGTTCCGGAGATACTCGACTGGTCGGACGCCAGGCGTGGAGTCTTCTACCGGCCTGTCAAGAAGCAGATTACGATCAGGCTCGACGCGGACATTGTCGCGTGGTTTAAGGCCAATGCTCCTGGTGGTCGCGGCTACCAGACGGACATAAATGGGGCGCTCCGAGAGCACGTCCACCGGGCAAGTCGTTCCCCGTAATAACGCGGTGTGCGCATCGCATCCCGGTCGAACGCATGAGGTCTGGCCATGCGCTCATGCAGCCACCCTCAGGGCGCTTCGGCTAGCCGCCCCGCGCGACCTCCAGGTCGGCGCGCGCGGCGACGCGCATGCCGCCCTGGTCGCTGCTGATCGTCACCAGCTGGAAGCCCGCCGCCGCGTGCTTCTCCGCGAGTTGCGCGTTCGCGTGGATGCCCGCGATCACACCGTGCGCCTTGCACGCCTCGGCGATGCGCACGCGCTCCTGCTCGAAGCGCCCGCCGTTGTCCATTCCCGGCGGCAGCCCCAGCGTGATGCTCAGGTCCGCCGGGCCGACGTAGACCGCGTCGATGCCCGGAACCGAGAGGATGTCGTCGAGGCTGTCGAGCGCCTGCTCCGTCTCGATCATCGGGATGCAGGCGACCTCCGCGTTCGCGTGCGCGAAGTAGTCGCCGCCCGCGTACATCGTGGCCCGCAGGGGGCCGAAGCTACGGTTCCCTTCCGGGTGGTAGCGGCAGGCCGCGACTGCCGCCTGCGCCTCCTCCACGCTGTTCACCATGGGGATGATCACCCCCATCGCGCCCGCGTCGAGCATCTTCATGATGATCCCCGGCTCGTTCCAGGGAACGCGCACGAACGGCATCGTCTCCCGCGTGCTGATCGCCTGCAGCATCGTCAGCGCCGTCTGGTAGTCGATGCCCCCGTGCTGCATGTCGATGCAGACGTAGTCGAAGTCCTCGCCCGCCATGATCTCGGCGCTGAGGGAGCTGGGCAGGGAGAGCCACCCCCCGAGGGCCACCTCTCCCGCCCGCCAGCGAGCCTTCACCGTGTTCTCACGCATCGCTACCGCGCTCCTCTCTCACCAGCCACTAGTCACTACTCACTAGCCACCATCATTCGTCATGATGATCGTGCCCGAGGCCATGAACATGCCGCCCACGCCGTGGCAGACGCTGATCTTCGCATCGGGCACCTGCGCCGGAGCCGTCCCCCGCATCTGGCGGACGCTCTCCTGCAGGGCGTACATCCCGTACATGCCGGAGTGCATGTAGCTCAGACCGCCGCCGTTCGTGTTGACCGGCAGGGGACCGCCCGGGGCCGTGTTGCGCGCCTCGATGAAGGCGCCCGCCTCGCCCCGCCCCACGAACCCGAGGTCCTCGAGCCCGTAGATCGGCAGGTGCGCGAAGGCGTCGTAGATCATCACGTGGTCCACGTCGTCGTGCGTGATGCCCGCCTCCGCGAACGCCGTGCTTCCGGCAACGCGGAACGCGCGCGAGGTGGTCATGTCTTCCATCTGGCTGATCATCGGCGTCTCGACGCTCTCGCCCGTGCCCAGGAGGTAGACCGGCTTCGTCGGGAAGTCGCGTGCCCGCTCCTTCGAGACGAGGATCAGGGCGCCGCCGCCGTCCGTCACGAGGCAGCACTGCAGCAGCCGGAACGGGTAGGCGATCATGCGCGAGTTGAGCACGTCGTCGACCGTAATCGGGTCCTTGAAGGTCGAGCGCGGGTTGAGCGCCGCCCACTCGCGCTGCACCACCGAGACGGAGGCGAGCTGCTCGTGCGTCATGCCCGTCTCCTTCATGTAGCGCAGCACGCCCAGGGTGAACATCGAGGGCGGCCCGCTCAGGCCGTAGGGCGCCTCGTACTGCCCCGCGAGCGAGGCGGGCGACCCGCCGAAGCGGTCCATGCCCACGCGCGAACGCCCGCTCTCGCCGTGCGTGACGAGCGCGACCTCGCAGAGGCCCGCGTTGATGGCCGCCGCCGCATGCCGCACGTGCAGCATGAACGAGCAGCCGCCCACGGCCGTGCCGTCGACCCATGTGGGCGTGATGCCGAGGTAGTGCGCGATACCGGCGGGCGCCTCGCCCGCGGTCGCGACGCCGTCGATGTCGCTCGGCTTCAGGCCGCAGTCCTCCAGCGCGTTGAGGGCGGCGTCGGCGTGCAGCTGGATCTTGGAGAGGCCGGGAACGCGGCCGAGCTCGGTCGTCTCGGCGGCTCCCACAATGGCTACGGAACGGGATTCCATGGCTAGCCTCCCGCCGGCCGGAACTTCGGCAGCGAAATCTCGTCGGTGATTGGCGTGAACGCCACTTCGACGGGCATGTCGAGCACGAGCGCCTCGGGCGTCTGCTCGCAGTCGATAATGTTCGTCATCATCCGCGGCCCCTCGTCGAGCTCGACGATGGCGATCGCGTGCGGTTCCGGCCCGAACCCGGGCGGAGGCCGGTGGTTGATCACGTAGCTGTAGAGCTTGCCCTTCCCGCTCGCCGTGAAGTTCGTGACCGAGCGCGAGCCGCAGCCCGGACAGAACGAACGCGCCGGGAAGATCACGTCGTCGCAGTCATCTTCGCCGCAGCGCTGCAGGCGAAGCTCGCCTCGCTTCGCCCCATCCCAGAAGTCCTGGGTTTCGGGTGTGGGTACGGGAACCGGGCCCTTGTAGTCGTCGTCGGCCATGCGGATTGCCTTTCGAGTGGTTTGGCGCACGCTGGCGCACGCGTCAGCGCATCCTACGAGCTTCGCCGTAAACGTGGGAGCGGAAGGGCCGGAGAGGGTGCGGAGTGCAGCTCAGGCGGGCGCGGAGGCGGCTCTGCCGTCACGCACCCAGACGCGGCTCGCGACCTGCGTACCCATCACGATCTCGTGGCCGTCGATCGCGATCGTCACGGTGCCGCGGTACGGCTCCGAGGACTGCAGCATCGCCACCTGACCCGGACGGATGCCCTCGGCGTCGAAGAACTGCAGCAGCAGCTCGTCTTCCTCGAACACGCGCTCGATCTCGACCGTCTCGCCCTCCGGCACGTCCGCAAGGGTCGTCATCGAGAGGTCGCCGGCGTTCGCGAGGCCCGGAATGGGGTAGCCGAAGGGACTCCGCTTGGGGTTCCCCAGCGTCTCGACCAGGTGCGGCTCCGTCACATCGGAGATGCCGTGCTCCAGCAGGTGCGCCTCTTCGTAGGCGCGCCACCAGGGCACGTTCAGCACGGTCGTCAGCAGGCACTCCGCCAGGCGATGGCGCCTCACCATCTCCTCGGCCCGGCGCATACCCTCCGGCGTCAGCTCGATCATCTTGCGCCGGTTGATCGAGACGAGGCTGTCGCGCTGCAGACGCTTCAGCATCCCCGCGACCGACGGCGGCGTCACCCCCAGGCGATCCGCCAGCCGCACCGCGATCACGCTCTCGCCTTCGTCGTGGTTGAGGCGGTAGATCGCGCTCAGGTAATCGTCGCTGGCGACGTTGACGACTTGCTTCGGCATCACCGTGATCGTGCCACGCCGTGCGCCTTTTGTCTTGACCCAATGCCTCTTCTATTCAGGCACGGCCAGCCGTACACTCGACGTGCATCTCTCGTCGCGAGGCAGCGGACCATGAGCGCAGCACCGACCACTCCCGAACTCGACCTTTCCTGGCTCGATCTCTACGACGATCCCACGTCGGCCGAGCCCACGAAGAAGGGCCTCACGCTCGATGCCATCGACATCGGCGATTACGCGTCGCAAGAGGATCTGCCCCGCGACATGACCCCCCGCCTCCGCGGCGCCACCGCCCGCGAGGACGCCCACCGCATGGGCCTCACCTACAACACCAAGCACGACGTCTGGGCCGACCAGTGCCGCTCCCTCTACGAAGAGGCCGTCCAGCGCCAGTGGTCCTCCGCCCGCGACATCCCCTGGGACACCCTCAAGGAGCTCCCCGACGAGAAAGAGCGCGCGATCTGCCAGGTCGCGACGATGCTCGCCGAGGTCGAGTTCATCGCCGGCGACGTCCCCGGCCAGTGGCTTCCCCATATCAGCGGCGACGAGTTCGAGGTCGGCCTCTTCCTCATGAGTCAGATCATGGACGAGGCCCGCCACACCGACGTCTTCCGCAAGCGCGCCCTCGCCAACGGCGGCGGCCTCCTCCAGCAGGGCGCGGGCCTCGGCCTGCGCAACCTCATCGAGGCCCAGGACTTCACCGAGATGTCCGTGCTCATGCACGTCCAGGCCGAGGGCTTCGTGCAGTCCATGTTCCGCATGGGCGAGCTCATCGGGCCGACCCAGGCCGACAAGCGCATCTTCCGCATGGCCGCCCAGGACGAGTCCCGCCACCTCGCCTTCGGCGTTATGCACCTCAAACACGTCCTCGCCGAGACGCCCGAGCGCCGCGAGGAGATCCACCATTACCTCGACAAGGCCGAGGATCGCTCGGCCGGCGGCGGCAGCGGCGACGTCACCTTCCCGCCCGTCTTCGAGTCGCTCTGCATCCTCCTCGGAGGCGGCAAGGACCGCTTCGACGAGGGCGTCGCCAAGTTCCTGCTCCTCCGCAGGCGCCAGGTGAAGGAGTACCTGCACCGCCTCGATGTCGCCGGCCTCGGCGACCGCCGCGAGCGGCTCGGATCCGCCCTCGCGCAGTACGCCAACTAGCGTCATGGCCGAAGGCGAGCCCACCGAAGGGCCCATCACCGCGGAGATGCGCGCCGCCGCGCAGGCTCTCGGCTGGGAAGAGGACCTCCTCGACCGCGCCATTGACTGGGGCTACAGCCCCCGCACGGTCGTAAGCGCACTCGGGACGAAGCTCGCCCCCTCCCAGGCCAAGAGCTTCCTCGACCGCGAGCCCCTCAAGCCCGACCTCACCTGGATGGACGCCCCCACCGAGTGGGGCGTCCGCGCCGAGCAGGCCGATGCCGACATGGGCCTCACCGTGGGCGACATCATGGTCGGCTCCTACGGCGAGATCCCCGATCTCTGGACCGATCGCACCGAGATCGCCCGCGGCTCGAACCCGCAGGTCGGCCAGGAGGACATGGGCTACACCATCTTCGAGAAGGCCGTCGTCTGGACCGACTCCGTCGCCGACCTCTACGAGCGCGCCATCCGTGACCGCTGGGCCCCCGCCACCGACCTCGGCTGGCGCAGCCTCGAAGCCCTCCCGGACGAGGTCGAGAAGGCCATCTGCCAGGTGATGACCGAGCACAGCGAGCGCGCCTACGCCGAGGCCGCCGTCCTCGGCCGCTGGCTTCCCGAGATCAGCTACGGCTTCGTCGAGATGAAGCTCTTCATGAGCAGCGTCATCTACGACCTTGCCCGCCACGCCGAGGCCTTCCGCAAGCGCGCCCTCTCGAACGGCGGCGGGCTCGGCCTGCAGGCCCCCACCGACCTCATCCGAGGCGCGACCGAGGCGCGCACCTACCCCGAGCTCATGGCCTACCTCTTCGTCCAGGACAGCGCCTTCCTCACCTTCTTCCGCCAAGCCGGCGACATCGCCCAGAACCAGCTCGAGCGTGACCTCTACGCCCTCGTCGCCAGCGACCGCGAGCGGCTGATGGAGTACCAGGTCGAACGCTTCGAGGCGTTCCTCCTGGCCATGCCCGACCGTCGCGAAGAGCAGCAGCGCTATCTGGCCAAGGCCGAGGTTCGCCTCGCCCGCGAGTGGAACGACCCCGCCGTGCGCGAACCGCTCATCCTGCTGCTCGGCGGCAGTCGCGAGAACGCCGCCGTCGGAGAGGCCGCCCTCACCGTCCTGCGTCGCCGCCAGGTCGAGGAGTACCTCGGCCATCTCGACCAGGCCGGCTTCATCCGCAGCCGCCTCCACTCCGGCCTCGCCGTCTACCTCGATGAACCCGAAACCGCCCCCGCCTAGCCCTCCACGATCGGCGCCAGCGTCTTCCGCACCACCTCCGCGCTCGTGCCGACCGCGAAGACCACATCGCGCCCCGTCGGTTCGAGGAGTCCGACCACGCGACCGTCGTCCTGCGTCGCCAGTGTCAGATCCCCTTCCGTCGCCACGTCCCCGTCCCGCGTCGCGATGGCGCGATGCGTCTCCGCGAACTCGCGCGCCTCGCCCTCGTCCGCGAAGCGCACGTACGCGACAAGCGCTGCCTCCCCCTCGGGGTGCGCCAACAGGTAGTAGTGATCCCCCGTCCAGCCCGCGACCGCGTCGAGCACCGCCCGGTTCTCGTCGCGCTTGAACCAGTCGGGATCGAAGGGCGCATCACCGAGCAGGTAGTTGGCAAGCTGGAATTCACCCAGCGAGCCGAACTGCCGTTGGCTCCACAAGAGCCCGAGGCTCACGCGCATTTGGCGCAGTGGCAGGGTGGTGTGGGAGTAGAGGTACTCTGGCTCCCAGTCGGAGGCGAGCAGCTCCGGGTTGAGGATCTGGGAGGTCGTCGTAGGCGGATCCTGCAGCAGCGAGTTGAGCGCATCGCGACCGTGTGCCTCGATGAACCACGCCACAGCATCGGCGCCCGCCGTGTAGGGGAAGTAGAACTCTCGCTGCAGGCCCGCTGAGACGTCGTCCCACGCCCCAATCGTCAGAACCTCGTCTGCGGGGAGGCCGAGGGCGGCTTCCGCCCACCGGCCTTCGTGATAGATGGCGTCGCCTTCGACGATTGCCGACCAGGCAAGCGAGGCGTCGAGGTTGTAGCTGGCTGCCCGGCCCGTTCTGGCGAGGTCGAAGTGGTGATCCTGGATGGCGTGCACCATCTCGTGCACGAGGGTCAGCAGTTCGTGCTGGCTGAGCTCATCGAGTTCGATCCGGTCCTTGTCGGTCACGACCCAGAGCGTCTTGTCGTATGAGTAAAAGCCCCCGATGAAGCCCAGCTGGAGTTCCAGCAGATACTGGGGCTCATCGCGGTCGAGGTGGCCCATGACCCGGAGGAAGATGGTTCTGGCTTCCAGCCAGTACTGCATTTCCAGCTCCGTTCCACCCGCCCAGTAGGCGTTCCCCACATCCTCCGGCGCGACGGCTCGGGCCTGCAGGTCCGGCGGCGCCTCCAGCCCCCGTACCTCCGCCACCTCCTCCAGCAGTTCGCGCAGCTCGTCGGTGAGCGGCGCCGCCTCCACCGGGGTGGCGGTAGCTGTGGCCGCTTCGCGCGCGGGTGGCCGGGTCGCATCGCGTGAGGGGGTCGGCGCCGGACGCTGCGTTTCCGGTTCGCCGCCCCCACAGGCGCCGAGCGCCAGCGCCGCCAGGAGCAGCAGGGGGAGGAGCGTGCGGACCGTGAGCGCCACGGCTGGCAGTCTAGCCCCCCACCAGCGGCTCCAGCGCTGCCCGCGCCACGTCCGCGCTCGTGCCGATCGCGAAGAACACCGTGCGCCCGACCGGCTCAAGGCGGGCGACGACGAACCCGTCCTCCCTCGTGGCGAATGTATAGGGAGCTTCTACCGAGCTCCGGGTCCGGGCGAGGAGGAGGCTGTGCGCCTCCTCGAACTGGCTTGAGTCGAGCATCGTGTCGAATCGCACCGCTACGACAAGCACACGCTCCTCACCGTTCTCGAAGATGCGGTAGGAGTCGCCCTGCCACCCATCCCCGGCACCCTGGACGAGGACCTCCGTCGCCCGGAACCCCCGACCCTCGTAGCCATAGGCCGGCCACGGGTAGGCCTGCCGGTCCCCGAGCAGGTAGTTCATCAGGTGGAACTCACCCAGCACGCCCCACTCGCTCTCCGTCCAGCCTTCGCCCAGGCTCCCCGCGATCGGGTCGGAGGGCAGCAGCAGGTCGACGTCCGCCTCGGGAACCCAGTCGGTGTCGAGCAGGTCCGTGTGGATGATCGCCGCCGTGGCGTCCGGCGGGTCGTCGAAGAGCGCGTTGAGCGCCTCGAGCCCGTGCCGTTCGACCACGGCTTCCACCACCACCGGCCCTGTCACGTAGGGGAACGTGAAGACCCGCAGGACCTGGGGTGGAATGTCGACGACCTGGTGAAGGTTTGCGAGCAGCAGCAGGTCCCTGCCCGGCCCCAACCCGCCTGGAACCAGCGTCGAGGACTCGCTCCACCTCGACGTGTGCAGGACGGCATCGCCCTCTACGACCGACGTCCATGCGAGCCTTGCGTCCAGAGTCGTCGCCACGCTGCCGCTCGCGCGCAGGTCGAAGTGGTAGTCCTGGATGGCGTGCAGCATCTCGTGCGCGAGAGTCTCCCGCTCCTCCGCGCTCAGGGAGCCGAGGTCGAACTCCTCCCGGTCGTTCGGGATCCAGAGTGTCTTGTTGCCGTACGAGTAGAACCCCGCGACGAGCTCGGCCGTCGAGACCGTCACGTCCCAGAGCGACTCGCCCGGCTCCACGTAGCCCAGCAGCTGGTACAGCGCCCCGCCCTGCCGGAGCGCCTCCTGCTGGTCCTCGTTGAAGAGCCCCGTGTACGCCTCGGCCATCTCGTCCGGCGCGAGCGTGCGGACACGCAACTCCGGGGGCGCCTCCAGTCCCCGCGCTGCCGCCACCGCGTCGAGCATCTCCAGGAGCGCCCCGGAGAGCGGCACCTCTTGCCCGGCGGGCGCGGTCGTTTCGGTCGCCTCGGTGGCTTCCTCCGCGACCGCCGGAGTAGTGGTCGGTGTGGGTGAGGCCGTTGCGGTCTCGCCGGCGCGGGGTGTGACGTTCGTCGGTGTGGTCGGCGGCGAGGAAGTGGTGATGGGAGTGGCCGTCGTGGTCGCCGTCGCCGGGGTGGTTGGAGTGGCCGTGGGCGCTGCCTCGACGACCGTTGGCGTGGGTGTTGGGGTGGGCGTGCTCGTGGTCGGGACCGCGGTAGGCGTTTCGCGACCTGGCTCGCGCGCCTGGCTCCCCGCCGGGCTCGCGGTGGGGTCCGGATATGGGGACGCCTCCGATCCGCCGCCGCATGCGGCCAGCGCCACTCCGAGGGCGAGCGCCGCCAGGGCGGGGAGCAGCAGGCGGAGGGATGGAGGCGCCATCGGGTCCATTCTTCCTACGCGCGCCGCGCCCCGCCAGCGCAACCGCCCCGCCTCGACCCTGGTTCCTAACCCTTGACCAGCGGCCCCAGCGCCGCGCGCGTCACGTCCGCGCTCGTCCCGATGGCGAAGATCACGTCGCGCCCCACCGGCTCCGGGAGCCCGACGACCTTGCCATCCGGTCGCTTCAGGAGTACGAAATCGTCGTCCTGGACTACACCCGCCCCCCTTGTCGCTTCCCTGGTGTGCGTCTTTGCGAACTGGCTGGCTTCCGCCGCGCTCGTGAAGCGAACGCGCGCCACCAGCGCCCGTCCGCCGTCGTCGTGCTCGAACACGGTGTAGCGGTCTCCCGCCCACCCCTTCGCCGCCTGGACCTCGCTCGTGGGAAAATAGAGCCACCCCTGAATGTACGGCTCGTCTCCCATCAGATAGTTGATGAGGTGGAACTCGCCCAGGGAACCCGCCACCCGCACACGCCAGCCCGCTCCCAGGCTTTCCTGGATCTGGTCCGCCGGCAGGGACGACTCGCCCAGCTCCTCGGGTTCCCAACCCGAGGCGAGCAAGTCGCGATGGAGGATGAGTGTCGTTGCAGGCGGTGGCTCCGCGAGCATGGCGTTCAGCGTTTCCGTTCCCTCATTCACCAGCACGAAGCCGGCCCAGCTCGCGCCCGTCCTGTAGGGGAAGTAGAGGGTCCGCAGGACCGGCGCGGGAATCCTGGCCGGCTGGTTCCCCGCGGCCAGGAAGAACACGCCGCCGGCAGCCGGGAGGGCCAGGGAACGCATACTGTGCCGGTTCGTGTGCACGACTGCGTCTCCCTCGACGACGGACGTGAAGGCGAGCTCGGCGTCGAGATTGCCTGTGAGGCTGTCGAACGTTGCGTCCAGGTCGAAGTGGTAGTCCTGCAGGGCGTGGATGATCTCGTGGACGAGGACGCTCCGCTGCGGAGGGGTGAGCTCCTCCAGCCCAACGCCCTCTTCCTCTGTCACCACCCACAGCGTCTTGTGGTCGGACGAGTAGAACCCCAGCACGAGGTTGAGAAACGATGTCTGAATGTCCCAGAGGTGCTCCGTGTCGTCCAGGTAGCCCAACAGCCGGTAAATCTCCGTCGACGCGTCGAGCTCGAGCCGGTCCTCTTCCGTCATCAGCGCAACGTAGGTGTCGTACAGGTCCGCGCGCGCCACCGTCAGGGCGACCAGTGACTCCGGCGCCTCCAGCCCCCGAACCTCCGCCACCTCCTCCACCAACTCCCGGATCGAGTCCGGGAGCGGTGGCGCATCTCCTCCAGGCGTGGCGTCCCCCACCTCCGACGGCTGAGGCGTTGCGGTTGCGGAAGGCGTTGGCGCGGGGGAATCGGGAGTGGCTGTCGCGACATCGGTTGCCGTCGCAGGGTCGGTTACCGGCGCCGGGGCGGTTACCGGCGCCGGGGCGGTGTCGTCGCTGCCACACGCCGCGAGCACCAGAGCGAGCAGGAGCGTAGCAAGCAGGGTCGCGGTCATGCGCCTCATGGGTCCGTCCATTCTTTCCCGCCGCGCGGCCACCCCGCTACACCGGACGCGTTGTCCCGCCGCCCGCTTCCCTTACCCTTGACCGGCGTCGCAGGCGTCGCCACCGATCCCGCTACCCCACCCCGGCGATTCTTGCCCGGTCCGCGCCCCCTACGCTAGATTGAAGGCGGCGGCGCATTCGTCTAGCGGCCTAGGACACCGCCCTCTCAAGGCGGAGATCAGGGGTTCGAATCCCCTATGCCCTACC
>VXRS01000032.1:0-5455 GCA_009838385.1 Dehalococcoidia bacterium
GCTCCATCTGCGGGAGGTGTCCCGCCCCCGCGATCAGTTCGACGCGTGCGTCGGGAATGGCGTTCTCGAACTCGCTCGCATAGACCGGCGGGATAAGGCCGTCCTGCTCGCCCCAGAGGATCAGGGTCGGCGCCGTGATGCGGTGGAGCCGCTTCTTCAGGCCCTTGTCGGGGATGGGCCACACGAACTTGCCCGTGCACGCCAGCGACCAGGTTGTTCGCAGCGCCATCTGGATGCCAGTCTCCGGGTCCGGCGGGGGCGTGGCCATCATCTGCGCCGCCGGCCCGGTGGGGTCGGCAAACAGCAACGGACCGAGCTTGTCCGGCGCCGTCGCCATCCAGTTTTTCACCGGGGCGTCGTCGCGCCAGAGCCCCACCGGATCGATAAGCGCCAGCCGGCTTACGCGCGACGGGTTCGTCGCCGCGACCTCCGCCGCCACCATTCCCCCGAACGAGTGCCCCACGACCGCCGGACTCTCCAGTCCCAGCTCGTCGAACACCTCGTAGTAGGAGAGGACGAGGTCCCAGAGGTTGTCGATGGGCTTTATCGCGTCCGGCTGGCCCGGGGTCGTCCCCGGATGCTCCGGTGCGTAGACGGTGAACGACTCCGCCAGCGCGTCCAGGAACGGGTCCCACGTCAGCCCCATGGCCCCGTGGAAGAAGACCAGCGGGGGGCCGTCGCCCGCGACGAGCGCGCGCGACTGTACCTTGCCCTGCCAGACCGTCGTCTCCCGCTCGCTGACGGCTGCCATCAGGAGCCGCCCGCCACGGCCGCGACGCCGGCTTCCGGGTTCATCTGCCGCCTACCGCGCAGGCTCTCCGGCCACCAGTGGTTCTCCCACTCGTCCCTCCAGTGGTGGCGGATGTGGGGGATCACCTCGGTGGCCATCAGCTCGATGTTCTTCATCGCCAGCTCGTGCGGCATCGAGCCGATTTGCAGGAGAAGCATCAGGTTCCCAACGCGCAGGCTCTTGATCAGCTCCTCGAGCTGGTCCCGCACCGATTCGGGGCCACCCGAGATGACGTATTGATTATCGACATAATCCTTGAACGACCAGTCACTCAGCCGCTGCTGCTCCGACATCTGCTGCGAGAGCATCCGCCGCAGATTGTTCTCAAGGCTGCGGTAGTCCTGGTGCCCCGGCGGCGTGAACTCGGGAGCGATGTGCAGGCACTTCTCGAAGAAGTACTTGATGTGCTTCTCGTAGTCCTTCTCCGCCTGCGCATCCGTCTCCGAAACGGCCACCAGCTGGAGGAAGCCCGCCCGGTACGGGTTCAGCTCCTTCTCCTTGCTGTCCATGAACTCCCAGAAGCTGTCCATCACCGCCTTGCCGCGGGCGTGCCCGAAGTAGCTCAGGAAGCAGTAGCAGTGGCCCTGATCCGCCGCGAACTCCCACGTGCTCAGGCTGCCCATGCCGGGAACCCAGACGGGCGGGTGCGGCTGCTGAACGGGCCGCGGCCACAGGTTCACCATCGGCAGCTGCGTGTACTTCCCGTTGAAGGGGAAGGGCTTGCGCGACTGCCACGCCTTCAGGATCAAGTCGTGCGCCTCGTAGTAGCGCTCGCGCTGCTCGATCGGCGTGATGCCGTAGCCCATGTTGGCGTCCATCGCCGTGCCCAGCGGCATACCCGCCACCAGCCGCCCGCCCGAGATGCAGTCCAGCATCGCGTACTCCTCCGCGATCCGGATCGGCGGGTTCGTCGTCGGGAGCGTCGCGCCCATCTGCACCAGCGCCACGTCCTGGCCGCGGGTCGCGCGCGCCAGCGCCCCGCCCATCACGTTCGGGCCGGGCATGAAGCCGTAGGCGTTCTGGTGGTGCTCGTTCACGCAGATGCCGTCGAAGCCAAGGTCGGCCGCGTGCATCAGCTCGTCGAGCGTCCAGTTGTAGTAGTCGCCGACGCGCTCCGGGGTTGCCAGCTCATGGAACGGCGGGTCGACCCAGACCGAGTGGTAGCGCTCCTCGAAGTCGTCCGGCAGCTCCCGGTGGGGCATCAGGTGGAACATCGAGATCTTCATCGGGTACCTCCCGGACGCCGCCCTGCAGGCGTCCCCCATGGGTCCGGGCGGGGGCGTGGCAGGGGCGCTCGGAACTTGCGGCCCACGCTAGCGATCGGCCAGAGGCGGGTCAATACGCCCGAGAACAATGCGCGGGACATCGCACGCTTCGGCCCGACGCCATCTACCCTAGATGCATGCTCGGAGGCGTCATCCGCAGGTTCGATCCGCGCGAGCGCCTCCCCCGGCGGCCGCTCACGAACTTCGTTCGCCCCGTGCAGGAGTTCGTCCAGACGGAGAGCGCGGGAGCCGTCCTCCTCATGGTCGCTGCCATTGTTGCGCTGGTCTGGGCGAACTCGCCCTGGCGTGAGTCGTACGAGGAGCTGCTGGCGGTCCAACTCGGGGTCGACCTTGCCTTCTGGGCTGTCGAAGGGAGCCTCCACTTCTGGGTGAACGAAGTGGGGATGGTCCTCTTCTTTTTCCTGATCGGCCTCGAGGTCAAGCGCGAGATTACGATCGGCGAGCTGTCCGACCCGCGGGTGATGGCGGCCCCCGTTATCGGGGCCATCGGCGGGATGCTGCTGCCGCTCGGCATCTTCCTGCTTGTCACCCAAGGCGCCTCAGCTGACGCCCGTGAAGGCTGGGCCATCCCCATGGCCACCGACGTGGCCTTCGCTCTCGGCATCGCCACCCTCTTCGCCAGACGCGTCCCGATAGGCCTTCGCGCGATGCTCCTCACCTTCGTCATCGTCGATGACATCGGGACTGTCGTGGTCGTCGCCTTCTTCTATTCCGGTGATGTCCAGGTCGACCAGCTCCTGCTTACGGCCGGGCTGGTCGCGCTCATGCTCCTCGTGTACCGCCTCGGCCTCCGCCAGATGTTCATCTTCGCCGGCATGGGGGTCGTCGCATGGGCGGCCATCCACGACTCCGGCGTGCATCCCACGACCCTGGGCGCTGTGCTCGGCTTCCTCACGCCCTGGCGGCCGCCCATGCCCCTCGATGGCTTCGTGCGCACCGCCCGACAGCTCCTCGAACGCTTCCGTGCCGGGGACGAGGACCCGGAGACGCCCCTTGGTCACGACCAGGTAGTCGACTCCCTCCTCAGCCTCAGCGACCTGAGCAGCAACGCCGTGCCCCACGTCGACCGCCTTGAGCACCACCTGCATCCGTGGGTCGCTTACCTGGTCGTGCCCGCCTTCGCGCTCGCCAATGCCGGTGTCCACCTGGACCCGTCCGGTCTCGCCGATGCCTTCGCGAGCACTGTCACCTGGGGCGTCATCGTCGGCCTCGTGGTGGGGAAGCCCGTGGGCCTCGTGGCGGCCACCTGGATTGCGGTCGTCCTGGGCGCCCAGCGTCCCGCGGGGGTGACGTGGCGGGGAGTGTGGGCGATCGGCCTCGTCGCCGGCATCGGCTTCACTGTTGCGCTCTTCGTGGGCGACCTGGCCTACGCCGACCCCGACCTCCTCCGCTTCAGCAAGATTGGCATCATTGCCGCCTTCGCCATCGCCGGCCCCCTCGCGTTCCTCGGGTTCCGCCTCCTCCCGAAGGTCGAGCAGGCCCGAGCTCCCGCTGCCACGGCCGATGCTCCGGATACCGTTGCCGCACCCTAGGCGCATCTCGTGCTGAAGCGAGCGCGCATACGAAAGCCCGTCCCGGGGCTGCTTGCCCCTCTCGAAAAGGAGTAGGCTGGTCGCGTATTCGAAAATCTGGAGGGTGGACATGCGGTTCCTTCGACGTGGAGAGAGTGAGTCGAGCAGCGCCCAGGTAGCTGAGGATGCTTCCGAGACCTGTGAATGCGTCCTCCTGGTCCCGCACTGGGACTCGCCCGAGAACATGGGCATCGAGGACAAAGCGAGCAGCTATCGCTGCAACACCTGCGGTGAGAGCTTTACCCGGGAGGAGGAGGAGATCCTGCGCGGCACCGAGGCGGACCGTATCCGTCGCGGCCTCCAGGAGCGCCCCAACATCCACGCACGCTACCCCGTCACCTGGAACCTTGCCGACGGGCGCGAGGTGCAGCTCCACCGGCTGACCCGCTCGAACCGAGGCGCGTTCCTCCAGTTCGCCCGTGCGCTTCCTCATGACGACCTGCTCTTCCTGCGCGAGGACATCTCCAGCAGCGCAGTCGTTGACGGGCTCGTCCGGAATGTGGAGGAAGGCGTCGACTTCGCCCTGGTGGCCGAGTCCGGCGGCCGAGTCGTCGGGTACGGTTCCCTGCACGGCGAGCCCATGCGCTGGACTCGCAATGTGGGCGAAGTACGCGTGATCGTGGACAGCGACTTCCGCGGCAGCGGCCTTGGTGGGCGCCTCGTCCGCGATGTCATCGATGCCGCTCCGAACTTCGGCTCGCGCAAGATCACGGCCCAGATGACGGTCGATCAGGGCGGCGCCCGCGCGGCCTTCGAGCGCCTCGGGTTCAAGGAGGAGGCCACCTTGCACGGCTGGGTCACGGACCGCCGCGGCCTCCCGCGTGACCTCCTCATCATGGCTCTCGATCTGTCCGGCTAGAGGCGGGAACGGCTTCGTCCGTTCTGCCAACGGCTTCACCTTGCGAACCAACGGCCCGCCGATCGGCGGGCCGTTCCTGTGGCGCAACTCTGAGAGTTGAGCTGTCGGCCCTCGCTCAGCGCAGCGCGGGCATGACCTCTTCTTCGAACAAGCGCACTGCCCGCTCCGAGAGCTCCGGCGCGGACGAGGCGAGCGCCCCCTGCGCGGGCCCCGCGATGACAAAGCGCTCGATGCCCAGATCGATCAACGCTCGCAGTCGCTCGATGCAGTCTTTCGGTGGTCCGATGATCGTGAACCGGTCGATGAACTCGCCCGGCACGACCTTCGACTGCGGTGATCCCTCACGGAAGTGCCCGTGCAACTCGTAGGCGTCGTGGATGCGTTCGTACACCTCGCGGTCATCGTCCGAGACTGGCGCCACAACCTTCCCGTACATCGCCGTGAAGCGGGCCATTGAGGTGGCCACGCCGCTCAGCATGCGGCGTCCCGCCTCCCGATCGTCCGTCACCGCCACAGGCACCCACGCCCCCAGGCTAAGCGGACGCGTCACGCCCGCAGCCTCCCGCGCTGCCCGCACCACACCCAGCGCCCAGGCGACGCGCTCCGGATTCGCGCCGACGGCTGTTGTCACGCGGTCCGCGTGGCGTGCGGCGATACCGAGCACCCTCGGCCCGGTGCCTACCAGGTCGAGCGGCACGGAGGGGGTGCCCTGCATGAACAACCCGAATTTCGCCTCCGTCGCCGTCTGCGCGAGCCCCAGGCGATCGACCGGAGGGAAGTGGCCGCCGCCGTCGAGATCGAGATCGAACGGTTGGGGCTCGTCCTGCAGGTAGTTGCGCAGCCGGCTCACGTAGGCCTCGAAGAACTTGACCGGCGCCGGCGCCATCCCCAGGTAGGCCATCGCCGAGTCGCCCCGTCCCAGCCCGAGCACCGCGCGACCGCCGGACAC
>VXRS01000032.1:5555-16144 GCA_009838385.1 Dehalococcoidia bacterium
CTTGATCTCCTCGATTTCGCACAGTTCCTGGGGGGTAACCATTTCGTGTTGCTCCTTAGGCTGGCGGACCCCACGAGGTCCATTCGTCGATCGGTTTGTCGGGTGTAATCACCAGCAGGACGCGCTCGTCCCGCCTTAATTCCTTCAGGAAGTCCTCATCGCTCTGCTCGCGGCCGTGCTTCGCGCGGATCGCCTTGAACTGCTCGAACACCGCCTCGTGGTCATCGCGCAGCTCGACCGTGCCGTCGACCAGCACCGTGCGGAAACCGGTTGCGTCGTCGATGGCCAGTTGCACGCGCGGGTCGCGGCTGAAGTTCTCGTACTTCCGCCGCGCCTTCGTCGTCGAGACGTAGAACCGCGAGCCGTCCCAATGGAACCAGTTCGGCGTCATCTGCGGGCGACCGTCCTTGCGGATCGCGCCTACCATCGCGTTGCGGGGCTCCGCCAGGAACGCCTCGATCTGTTCGCGGCTCATGCCGCGGGGGCGGGTCATGCGCGCACTCCGGGGAGGGCAGCGATCACCGCGCGCTCGCCTTGGGCCCGTCCCAGTACTTGATGAGCTCGTACCAGCCGGAGCCGTTAACCGCGATGGGGATGCCGCCCAGCTTCTCGCCCGTCTCGCGATGGTGGGCGCGGCCCTCCCAAGCGTCGGGGTCGCGCTGCCAGGCGTTCAGCGTCGTCTCCGCTTCGTCGTAGCTGTCCGCCTCCACCTCGTAGAGGGAGAGGTAGCCGGAGACGGTCTCGCCGCCGCCGTGCGGACCGCTCAGCTTGAACACGCTCCCGCGGATGAAGTTCGGGCACTTGGCCGTGTCCTCGATGTGCTGGTCGACGAACCACTCGTCGAACGCCTCCTGGGCGTCGGGGCCTGTGGGCTCGCAGAGCCCGATGAGCACGAATCTCGGCATGGTCTGGTTCCTCCTGCCAGTTGCGCGAAGGGTAGCACCGGCGTGCCCATGTGATCTTGGGTGCTGCCTCAGGTTCCCCGTTGCCGCGGGTCCAGGACGTCGCGCATCGCATCGCCGAGCAGGTTGAATGCCGCGACAGTGAACGTGATGGCGCCACCCCCAACGATGCTCATGACCGGCTGCGAGTCGAATGTCAGGCGCCCCTGCGCCACCATCTTTCCCCAGCTGGGACCGGGCGCCCCGAGGTTCAGGAACGAGAGCCCGGCCTCGGCGAGGATTGCCGTGCCAATGGAGATCGAGAAGATGACGATGATCGGGGCCGCGATGTTCGGCAGAAGGTGGCGAGCCACTATCCGCAGATGACTGGCGCCCACCACCCTCGCGGCCTCCACGTACACCTCATTGCGTGTGGATAGCGCCGCTGACCGCACAACCCGCGCGGCGCCGAATGATCCCAGTATGGATAAGGCGAGGATGACTCTGAACAGGGTCACCTCCCCGATCTGGATCAGCAAGAGCAGGAAGATGAGGCCCGGGATGGCGATCATCGCGTCGACCAATCGCTGCAGAACCAGGTCCACGAGGCCACCGAAGTAACCGGATGCAATCCCGATGATCGCCCCGAGTACCGTCGCCATGGCCGCCGAGGCGAAGCCGAAGTAGAGCGCGCGCCTCGCCCCCACCAGCATCCGCGTGAGTAGGTCGCGCCCCTTGTCGTCTGTCCCCAGCGGGTGCTCCCATGATGGGCCCGCAAGCCGCAGCAGCGTCGTTGGGCTGATCCTTTCCGGGTCTGTGCTCCCCCGTTCGTAGTTCGGGTTCGCGTTGCTGAACGTCTCGTCCTTGTCGTAGGGCGTGATATGAGGCCCTGCCGCCCCCAGGACGAGGAAGATGAGCGCCATCCCCAGGCCGAGCGCGCCGACCTTCTTCTGCCGGATGAACCGCCCGAGGCCTCTCATCGCACGTGCCGCGACGGACCGCTCCTCCTCGAGGGCGACCACCGCCAGTTCCTGGTCCCCGAAGCCCGCGCCCGCTGTCATTCGCTAGCCGCTCCCACCGTGACCCTTGGATCGATGAGGAAGTAGCTCAGGTCAACGAGGAGGTTGATCATCACCACTCCCACCACGAGCAGGAGAGCCATTGACTGCGCTACCGGTACGTCCCGGATGAGGAGCGCTTCAAGCAGCAGCCTTCCCATGCCCGGGATGTTGAACATCGTTTCGAGGATGACGTTGCCGCCGACGAGCGCGGCCAGCGAGATCCCGAAAATGGTGACGATGGGGATGAGCGCGTTCCGCAGCACGTGGCGGGTGATGACGGCGCCGCTTCGCAGGCCCTTCGCCCTCGCCGTGCGTACGTAGTCCTGCCGCAACACGTCGAGGAGTTGCGATCGCAGGAATCGCATCAGGATAGCCCCGAATGCCAGCCCGGCCGCCAGGGCCGGGATGATCATGAGCTGGAAGCTCCCCCAGGGATCCTCCCAGATGCCCGGATGCGCAATCACGTTCAACTCCAGGATGTCGTACTGGAGTGACCACCCGGAGCCGAGCGTGGCAATCCAGAACGGCGGCGCCGCCAGGAAGAACACCGCGAAGAGGCGCAGGCCGCCATCAAGCCAGGAGTCCTGTCGCAGGGCCGAGATGATGCCCACGGGGAACGCCAAAATGAGGGCGATGACCACCGACATCAGGCCCAGTTGAAGCGTGTACGGGAGCGCGGCGCGAACCGAGGTCAGGGCGGAGTCGCCCGTCCGGAACGACGTTCCGAAGTCCCCCGTGAAGAGGTCGCCGAGGAACTTCCCGTACTGGATGGGGATGGGATCGTGAAGCCCGAGGCGTTCACGGGCGAGGCGGAGCGCCTCGTCGGGGTCGCCGCCCCGCCCCGCGAAGAACTGGTCCGAAACCTGCTGTGCGGCGAAGTCGCCCGGCAGGATGCGAAGGGTAATGAAGATGAAGGTCATCACGATCAGGATGACCACGAGATTGAGGAGCAGGCGTCTCGCGATGTACTGGGTCACGGACCACCCTCGACCGAGGTCTCGGCGCCGTGGTCCGGCCGTGAGGCCACGGCGCTACCGGCGATTCGGATGGCTACCCCGAACCGTAACGAAGCAGGCGTCCGGGGGTTGCCCCGGTCGTCTCTCCGTCCTCCGAGGTCACCTCGCCATTCACGAGAATCCAGCGATAGCCCTCGGCCCGGCGCACGCGGCGCCACTGGCCTGCGGGAAGGTCGTACACCTTCTCCATCGGCCCGCTGCCAAGGTTCTCCAGGTCGTAGACGACGATGTCCGCTGGTGAGCCTTCCTTGATCCAGCCTCGGTCCTTGAAACCCGCGGCCATCGCCGGGTAGGCGCTCAGCCGCCAGTGGGCCTGCTCCAGGTCCATGATCTCGTGGTCGCGCACCAGCTCCGAGAGCATTTCCGTTGGGTACACGCCCATCGCCAGGAACTTCGTGTGCGCTCCACCGTCCGAGACCCCCGGAATCGCGAACGGCGAGTTCGCCACCTCGCTCATCGACTGGACATCGGTCTCCTCCGGCGGCGTGACCCACGTCGTCTGCAGCTTGTCTGCTACGCCGAGGTCGAGGAACGCGTCGATCACGTGCTTGCCGCTCTGGTCCGCTATCTCCTGGACCGTGAGGCCCTCGAAGTGCTTCAGGGAGGGGTCTTCGACCTCCTGCACGGTCAGCACTTCCAGTCCGCGCCCGACATGCCCGGCGATCTCGGCCTCTTCGTCCCGTCCCGGCGCGCTGGGGCCCTTGCCCTCGTCGTGCTCGGCGCGAAGGGCGGGGCGGCGCTCCGGATCGCCCATCTTCGCCATCCGCTCCTCCACTGTGCCAAGGGTCATCTCCCGCCACAGCTCGTACGTGTCGAACATGTTCCAGTGCTCGAGCGTGAACTCGTAGCCGATCTTGACGGTCACCGCCTGCCCGAAGATGCGGTTGCCGCGCGCGTTCGCCTCATTCAGCCATGCGATCGTCTTGTGGTGGCCCTCCATCTTGTTGCCGTGCTGGTCCTGCGCCATGGCCAGGATCAGGTTGTAGATCACGGGCCGCCCGCTCGCCTCGGCGAGTTGCTCGTTCAGCTCCATGCTTCCGCCCGTTAGCTGGATGAAACCCGCCCGGCACTTCGAGAGCACCTTCGCGAATTCGATCAGCGTCTCCGGCGCCATCGTGTCCGTGATCATCGGCGTGCCGTCGTAGTCGCGCTGACCGCTTTCCGGCCCGAGCACCTGGGCGGAGAAGCCGCATCCGCCCGCCTTGATCGCCTCCTCAAGGATGCGCGACATCTCCGCCATCTCCGCATCGTTGGGAAGGCGGCTCTTCGCTGCTTCGATCCCCATTACGTACATCATCAGCGGGCTCAGGCCCACGTAGCTGAGCAGGTTCACGCCCTTCGGCGTGTGCTCGAGGCTGTCGAGGAACTCGGGATACGTCTCCCAGTCCCACGGCATCCCCGCCTGCATGGACTCCAGGGGGATGGCCTCGTTCCGCGCCAGCGAGAGCATCGCCCGCTCGCGGTCGTCCGGCTTCACGGGCGCGAATCCGAACCCGCAGTTCCCGATGACGACCGACGTGACCCCGTGCCAGCCCGAGATCGAGCAGTACGGATCCCAGTAGACCTGCCCGTCGTAGTGCGTGTGCAGATCGACAAACCCGGGCGCCACGATCAGCCCCTCGGCATCGAGCACTTGCTCGCCGTCGGATGCCCTCAGCTTCCCGATGTAGGCGATGCGGCCGTCGGCGATGCCGATGTCGGCGACATGCCGCGGTGTCCGCAGCCCGTCGATGACCGTTCCGCCCTTGATGACGGTGTCGAACTCAGCCATGACCCAACCTCCGCTGGCCTCCTTGGTGATGCACGCCCACTCTACAAGGTGGGCTTGCCCGCGTACGTGGGATCCGTCTGGTCGAGCCAGGCCCGCCTGCCGAGCTTCTTCTCGAAGTCGAGGAACCCTGGCTCGGCGCCGTGCAGGTACGGCCAGTGCAGGTACTGGCGCAGCGAACCGGAGATGGGGATGTGTCCGGTACCGCCATCCCCGAGCGTGAAGCGTTGCGCTTCCCTGAGGATCTCCTTCGCGCGTTCTGTATCGAACTCGGCGAACATCTCCGCAATCAACTCCTCCATTTCCGGAGTCGTCGTCTTGTAGAAGTTGATGTTGCCTTCGATGCCCCAGAGACCCTTCCAGCGTTGCCGCGGGTCGGGTGAGTGCCACTGCGTCCAGCCGCCGAGGTAGCCTCCCGAGCCCTGGTCAAGCAGGTACTGAAGGAGCGTGCCAACGGGCACGGTATGCAGGGAGAACTTATCCGTCCCGAGGTTCTCGTTCATCATGGCCGGCCACCACTCCTTGATGGCCTGGTCCTGGACATCGATGATCGTCATCTCGAACCACATCGGGTCGATGGCATCGCCGCCACCCGCTTGCCACAGCGCGCGGGCTTCCTTGATGTCCTCTTCCTTGTTCTCCCGGTACCCGGGAGCCGTCGCCAGCTCTTCCTGGGACAGGGCCCAGTCCTGGAAGGGCCAGGGAACCGGTGGGTTCGGCCGCGCGACTCCCTGGAAGTACTGCTGACCGCTCAGCACCCGGTCCGTGGCGATGAAGATGGCGTTGCGGATGTCCTTGTTGTTCCAGCCCTCGCTCTGGATATACGGGTAGGTCAGCCCGAGGTTGCTGTTCGGCTCGCCTACTGACAGCCGCACCGCGTCTGGCTGCGCCGCCTCGACTGCCGAGATGACGTCGTTGGTCGACTGCATGATGTCGAGCTGCTTCTGCTCGAACGCCAGCCGGATCGCCTGTGCATCAGCGATCGGCGAGTAGATGACCTCGTCGAAGTACTGGACTTCCTCGCCCGCGGCCTTGAGGAAATAGTCGGGGTGGCGCCGCGCCCGTGCTCGCGTGTCGAGGTTGTACTCCTCGTACACGTAGGGTCCCGTTCCGAGGATGACGTCGGCATTGGTCACGGCGAAGTCGAGCTCGATCGCCTCAGCCGTCTCGCGATCGTTGATGACGTTGAAGCGGTCGCACATCTCCGAGAGCCAGAGGACGCTCGGAGCGTTCAGCGTGATCGTGAACGTCGTGTCGTCGATGTAGTCGACGTTCTCGACGTGCGAGTAGAGGGCGCTGTAGCGGTAGAAGTCCTCGGTCTCGGTTCCGTCCGCCAGCTTGCGCTCGCGCTGGCGCTCGATGTTCCAGCGGATGTCCTCCATCGTCATGGCCCGGCCGTTCGCGGGAGGCTTGTCGTGGAACTTCACGTCGTCGCGAATCTGGAAGGTGTAGGTCACCTCGTCGGGCTGCTCAGGTACGCCCTGTGCGAGCTCGCCCCGGATCGTCGCCGCCTCGATGTCGTCCCATGACACCAGCTGGTTGTAGGCCAGGCTGAGCATCTCGCCGCGGTTCGGATAGAGCTCGCGGTGCATGTCCAGCGTTGCTCCATCAAGGCCGCGGTGGAAGCTGTATTGCCCGCCGTCGGTAGGAACAGTGCCCGCTGGGGGAGCTTCGGTGGGAGCCTCCGTCGGCGCTTCGGTGGGAGCTGCGGTCGCTTCGGTCGCAGCGGCCGGCTCTTCCACGGGCTCGTCGTCATCGTCGTCGCCGCACCCGACGACCACCAGCGCGCCCGCGCCCGCTGCCCCCGCTACCGTGCCGTGCAGGAGTGCCCTGCGGCTGATCCGCTTTCGGTCCCAGCGCCGTCGCCAGTAATTCTCAGCCATGTGGTTCCCCTCCCGCCCGGGGGCAACCAACTAGCTCCTGTGCGGAACTGCTCGCTCTCGGCGATCGGTTTTGCGCGCCCCCGTGCTTCCGGGGTAACGCCTGACCACCTGTGGAAAACGAACGTACCTCCGCAACGCAGCACTGCCCTGGGGCTGTCGTCAGGCTACGCCGCCCCACAACGCGCTGCAATACTCCAATTTGCAATGATCCTTGCGCCAAACGCGTGATGTTCAGGCTCTGCTACAGCCGCGGCATCACCTCGGCGGCGAACCATGTCTTGTAGTCCGCCCCCTCCAGCGCTGGCGGAACCGACCGAGGGATGGGCGCGCCCGGAACGGGCATCGGGACCGGGTGAGGCACGACGATGTCGACCCGCCCGACCGCCTCAATGGCCGCGCGGAGCTGCCCCGCGATGTCGTCCGCCGACCCGAACAGCGCGAACGAGTCCGCCGTCTCCTCGTCGAGGAAGCTCACGAGGTTGCCCGACTCCACGAGGTCCGGGGCGTGGTGGAAGTCGGGGTAGACCTGCTTCTTCAGTTCCTCCACGGAGGGCCCGTCCCAGGGCAGCCCCGGAATCTCGAAGAGCGCCGGCGAGTACTCGTAGTACCCCGCCGCCATTGACCGCGCCGTGGCGCGAATCTCGTCGGGCTCGTCGCTCATGACCGTGTGGAAGATGAGCCCGATGCCGATCTCGTCTGGGTCCCGACCGGCCTCCCGCGCCCCCGCGTGCACACGCTCGATCGCCGTCCGCAGATTCTCCGGGTGCCTCCCCACCCGCAGGAACACCCCATCCGCTACCCGCCCCGCCATCTCGATCGTCTTCGGCCCACCGGCCGCGATCCAGACCGGCACGGGCCGCGCGTGCACGAGCTGCGCCGGTCGCACCGCCCCCACGTCGACCTCCTCCCCCGCCAGCAGCCGCCGGGCCAGCACGGTCGCCTCCTCCAGCTCGGCCATGCGTGCGGGCCGCAACCCCAGCCAGCGGACCGCCGTGTCGCCCACGCCCAGTGTCAGCAGCGCCCGCCCGCCCGACATGATGTCGAGCGTCGCGATCGAGCTGGCCGAGACGGCCGGGTGGTGCAGGACCGGGTTGTCGAGCAGCAGCCCCAGCTTGATGCGCGACGTGCGCCCCGCCGCGATCGCCAGCTCCATGTAGGGGTCCCGCCGCGAAAGCGGGTTCCAGGGGATGAGCGCGTACCCCCAGCCTAGCCCCTCCGCCCGCTGGATATCCGCCACGAACCCCTCGGTCGAGGTCCAGTCGAAGCGGTTCAGCCCGAACTCTGGCCGCCCGTCCATGGGCCGGCTAGCTTGCCTTCCTGGCGAGGGGGCTCTCGGCGGGGTCGCGCAGTTCGAGCACCTCGAAGAGGTTGGCCGCCGCGGAGATGCCGACGATGTAGACCATCCGCTCCTTCACCGCGCCCTCGGCGTGGATCGCCCCCGCCGGTATCACCAGCTTGTCCCCCGGGCCGAGCGGGAAGCGCTCGCCCTCCTCGTTGAGCACGTAGCTGCGTCCCTCCAGCACGTACCCGCAGTTGTCCACGTCGTGCCAGTGGAGGGGAAGCTCATCCATGCGCTCCGAGACGTAGGTCGTCGGCCAGAGGTCGAGGCGCTTGATGTCCTCGAGCACCTCCTCCTTGGTCGTGAAGGCGTTGTGGATGACCTGCATTGGTCCCGGTTCCAGCGGCACGGCCTGCTCCTCCTCGCCACGGGGGCGATACCGCGCGAGTGTCGCACGGAGCGCACGGCCTTCGCCATCGAGGAACGCCGGCGCTTCCTGCCGCCTCGAAGGGCGTTGCTTGCCTGCGTCAGGGCTGTGCCAGTCCGGACCGGTACTCCGAGAACTGCTGGTAGAAGTCGTCGATAGTCAGGCCGAAGGCCTCTTCGAATGCCGCCTCCCAGCTCCCAGCGCCCGGCTCGTACTCGGGCCAGTCGGGCTCGCCCCGCGGCAGAAGTTCAACGTACTCCTTGAGCGCCCCTGTACCCGCCCGGTCGAGCAGACGGTCAATGGCAACGAAGGCCAGTGCCCGGCTCTCGTCGGCGCCAGCGGCACGCCAGCTGTCGGCGTCGGTGAGCTGCGAAAGGGGAGTTGGGTTGTTCCGCGCCAGTTCGGTCCGGGACCGGAGCTCGGAGTCGTACTCGGCAAGACCCGCGCCCACCGCGTAGGAGGTCTCCAGGAACGCGTGAATCCCGGAAAGGAGCCACTGCGGTCCGATAGCAACGCGTGCGCTCAGCACCTCCAAGTACCGGCGGAAGTAGTTCTCGTGCGTCAGTGACTGCTCGCAGCTCGCTTCGTGGATGATCGCCCTTCTCACCAGGCCGACTGAGCAGTTGGATGGCGCCGATCCCACCACGCCCTCACGGATCAGCGTTTCGTGGGCCAGGGTCCCTGACTCCCCGTCTGCTGCGATGTACGAAGCGATGGTGAACGGCCTGACGCCCAGGCTCTCGATGAAGAAGGTGTAGGTGCCTGTAGCCAGCGCTTCAAAGTCCTCTCGTGCAGTCTTCGGCACCTCTCCAAAGAACACGACCACCGGTCCCGCCCTCGCTTCGCGATCGCGCTCGAACGACTCATAGAAGGCCTCCGGGTCGATGCCGAAAGCGGTCTCGAACGCTGCCTGCCAGCTCCCAGAGGAGGCCAGCAGCCGGTAGTACTCCAGATACGAGTCGTGCTCCGCCTGTTCGGCGAGCGGCAGAAGCTGTGATAGGTCCTCCGTTACCCCTTGTCCGGGGGCGGAGTGCCCAACCAGCCAGTCCACCGCCATCGCGCCAAGGGGATACGTCGCCTGCTTGTCATAGCCTGGCGCGGTTTCATCCTCGAGCGGCTTGAGCGCTCTCCCGAAGTCTTCCGCGCGATGCTCCCACTTCAGCCGGATCGTGCTGCCGTCCCGGCCCAGCAGGGACGCCTCGTAGATCCCCTCCGCATACGTCGCCGCCCCCTCGGTCATCCACGAAGGGGGGTAGGGGTATCTGGCGAAGCTGTGCTGAAGCACGTGGTAGTACTCGTGCGCCAGCACGCTCTCCAACCGATCCCCGACAAGGTTGTTGCCGATCTCAAGCACGCTAAGGACGACCCTGCTGGCGGGCGGAGTGCCACGAAAGTGCGTTGTGACCTGACTGGGAGAGTCCTCGGCCGTGCTCAGGGTGAACTCCGGTGGCTCGACTCCGTAGCGCTCCGCGAAGAAGCCGATCACGTTCGTCAGCGCTCTCCGCACTTCCACCTGGCGCTCGGCTGATACGCCCTCGCCAAACTCAAACGGCGTGCGTCCCGTCTCCGACTGCCACCACCTCGTCTCGCGGCCCACCGCGACCCAGAAGGCGTCACCGCGGTCCAGTACGGCGAGGGTGTTGAGTGGGCCTGCGCCGGGCACGTAGGTGTCGAACTGCTGGGCCTCCGCATCCCACCGGAACGCGTAGTGAACGGCGTCACCCCACCGCCTGAACGCTTCCTCGATCGGCGTGCTGTCGCTCCCCGTCCAGCCCACGAGATTGAGACCTGCCTCCAGGGAGAGCAGCACGTATCGGTCGCTGACGGAACGTTCCCAGTCGACCGCTGTTTCACCGCCGATCTCCAGCCACAGGCCCTGTCCGGGAGTGACCCGGCCCATCCGGTATCCCCTGCTTGTCGGGGTCGATCGCCGGAAGCGCTGGGCCTCGGTGTCCCAGCCGCGTACCTCCCGGAGTTCGGGGATGGCTTCGAAGAGGTCGGTCACGGGTGCGGTCTTCCCAACCCAGCCCACCATGTTCCAGCCCGGATACAGCCTCGTCGTGACCGTCGGAGTCTCGTCCTGTGCGACGGTGACTCCGGGCGTCGACACGGCCCAGAGCGCAAGGGCAACGAGGATCGCGGCGACAAGCGCACGAGCGGATCGAAGCCTCAACGCTGCCTCCCTGCCGGACGGGTGAGCCTTCAGCCTTCGCCCCCTCAGGCTCCAGCTTCTGGAACCGGACCCCCGTCAGTTCCTCCGACATCTCCCAGAGC
>VXRS01000104.1:0-1819 GCA_009838385.1 Dehalococcoidia bacterium
TGTTCGGGTAGCGCGGGCTCAGCAGCCCGAACGGCACCAGGTAGCGGTTGTGGCGCTCGTAAAGGTCGATCTGCACGTGGATGTCGTCCAGCGACTCCAGCAGCTGTGGGTGGATGCCCTGCACGTGGTAGACCTCGTTGAAGGCGTCCACCGAGGCCTTCCAGTTTGTGTCCCACTCGATCGTCTTGTCCTGGACGATGTACATCTTCTCGAAGTGGTACGGGTCGATGTGCTCCGGCATCACGCCCAGGAACTCCTCGAGGGGCTCCGCGTCCGGGTTCATGTTGAACCAGACCCAGCCCGCCCAGGTGTCGCACGGCACTTCGACGAGCGCCGTCTCCTGGGGAACGCCCTGGGTGAAGGTGTCCTCGTCCGGGACGAACTTCTTCGAACCGTCGAGGTTGAACTCGAAGAAGTGGTAGGCGCACTGGAAGCTCTCCGCATGGCCCATGCCCGGGTTGCGGATCTGGTTCCCGCGGTGGGGGCAGACGTTATAGAAGGCCCGCACCCTGTCCTCCGCTTCGCGCACGATCAGGAACGACTCGGGACCGAGCTCGGTGGTGAAGTAATCACCAACGTTGGGGATGTCCTGCTCCCGCCCGGCGACGTTCCACACCTTCGTCCACATGCGCTCCCACTCGAGCTCCATGAACTCCTTCGAGGTGTAGCGTTCCTTCGGGATCAGCTCCGTGCCCAGCAGGGGCTCCGGCGCCTTCTCCTGGGGCGTTCCCTTCACTCGTGCTTCAACAACCACGCCTTGACTCCTTGGATGCTTCGCCCGTTATCGCCCACGCGGGCGCTTGGCGAGAGCCCCTAGATGTTACGCGAAACAGGTCCGGCTCGCCCCTTCGAGCCCTAGTACGAACCCGGCGTCGGCACGACTTCCGTGCCCATCTCCTCCGGCTCCATCCCCAGCGTGATGAGCACCTTGGAGAGGCTCATGAAGAGCCCCACGCCCAGCGCCATCTCGACGATCTCGGGGTCGCTGAAGTGCTCCCGCAGCCGCGCCTGGACCTCGGGCGTCACCTGTCGCGGATCCCCGATGATCGCATCCGTCAGGGCGATGGCCGCCTTGTCCCGCGAGGACAGGTCCGACTCTTCGTAGCCGTCCTCGATCTCTGTTACCTGGTCTTCGGTCAGTCCTTGCTCACGCGCCACGGCGAAGCGAACGTTCTTTCAGTAGCCGCAGTCCGTCACGCGGGCGTTTCGCATCCGCGTGACCTCCTTCGTGCGGTGGTCGAGGGCGCCCTTGCTCCAGAACGTCCCATAGAGCATCCCGAAGGCGCCCGCCAGGCCCGGCTGGTGCGCCAGCGCAGTGCCGAAGCTGGCCTCCTCGCCCGGGATCGCCGAACTCACTCGTGGTTTGGTCGACATCGCGTCCTCCTTCGGGACATCAGTAGATCGGCCCCTCGCTCGAGGCCGGCATCGCCGCCTCGACCGGCGCGGGCTCCGTGCCCAGCGCCAGGCGCAGGCGGCAGTTCGCATCGAACAGCGCCACCCCGATCGTCAGCGCCACCACTCCCGACTCGCCGAAGTGCGCGTTCAGGTTCGCGTACTCCTCGTCGGTCAGGTCGTGGTGCTGCCAGGGCATCTTCTCGGCCAGCGTCAGCGCGGCCTGCTCCTGCTCGCTGAACAGGTCGCTGCCCGCCCAGTCCGCGAGCGCCGCGACCTGCGCCTCGCTCACGCCGGATTCGGCGTGGCGAACGGCCAGCTCGGCCTCGCAGTCATGCAGCTGCGCGACCCGCAACCGGCACAGTTCGAGCAGGCTCGCGGGCAGCAGCTCCTCGTCCCAGAGCTTTCCGTAGAAGGCCGCGTACAG
>VXRS01000104.1:1919-15906 GCA_009838385.1 Dehalococcoidia bacterium
GGCTCGCGGGCAGCAGCTCCTCGTCCCAGAGCTTTCCGTAGAAGGCCGCGTACAGGTCGCGAAGCTCGGGCCGCAGGCCCAGCGCCGCATCGAACGGCGCGCTTCCCTCTGCCCCTTCGAGCCAGGTCATGGGCGCATTCTCAGCCCGCGACCCCGCCCGCCGCAACGCCGTCCCGTGTCAGGTAGCCGCGACCTGGGGGATTCGCACCCGCCCCAGCCGCTGCGCGACCTCGGTGATCCCCACCGCGAACGTCGCCGGGATCAGCTCGCCCCGCTCGATGGCCGCGACGAACATCGGCAGGATCGTCAGCAGCACGCGGATGCGTACCGACTCGCGGGCGTGCCATTCCTCCGATACCCGCCCATCCGCCACCATCTCCTCGAGGTCCTTCGGCAGGTAGACCCCGCCCCGGCGCGCGTACGCCATCGTGGCGACGACCGCCATCGCTCGTGGGTCGAGGTCGGTGCGATGGAAGCCGGCGCTCTGGCTGGCCGGAAACCGCTGGATCGCTCCCTGGACGTTCTGGTGCAGGGCCTCCGCCTCCACGGCCGCCCCTGCGATGGCGCCTTCCGGGTCCTCCAGCTCCGACGTCAGCAGTGCGCCCCCCGCCAGCGCCTCCTCCGCCGCGGCCGTCACGTCCTCAATGCTGGCCCCCTCCGCGGAAAGGGACTTCAGGTGGTCGATCAGCGCGCCCATGACCGCCTCCGCGATCGCGTCCTGCCCTTACTGTACAGCCGCCAGAAGGCCCTCGGCGGCGCCAACAGGGCTAGACGTGCAGCACCCGGTCGTAGGCGTCGAGCACCGACTCGTGCATCGCCTCCGAGATCGTCGGATGCGGGAACACGGTCTCCATCAGCTCCGCCTCGGTCGTCTCCAGGCCCATCGCGACGACGAACCCCTGGATCATCTCCGTCACGTCCGGGCCCACCATGTGCGCCCCGAGAAGCTCGTCCGTGTCGGCGTCGAAGACCGTCTTCACCATGCCTCCGGTGTCGCCCACGGCGATCGCCTTGCCGTTCCCGACCAGCGGGAACCGCCCCACGCGTACGTTGAAGCCAGCCTCCTGCGCTGCCGCTTCCGTCAGGCCCACGCTCGCGACCTGCGGGTGGCAGTAAGTGCAGCCGGGGATGCGCCGCCGCTCCATCGGCCGCGCCGATGGCAGCCCCGCGATGCGCTCCACGCAGATCACGCCCTCGTGCATCGCCTTGTGCGCCAGCAGCGGCGGTCCGGCCACGTCGCCGATGGCGTAGAGCCCCGGCTCGCCCGTCTCCAGCCACTCGTTCACGACGATCGCCCCGCGGTCGACGGTGGCGGCCGTCGCCTCGAGCCCGAGACCCTCGACGTTGCCGGTCACGCCGACCGCCAGAATCGCGCGGTCGAAGGTCGCCTCGACCGTGCCGTCCTCGGTCGCGATCGTGGCCGTCACGCTGTTGTCGCCCTTCTCAAGCGACTCCACCGTGGCGTTCGTGTGCATCGTGATGCCCTGCTTCTCGAACTCCTCGCGGGCGAAGGCCGAGATCTCCTCGTCCTCCACCGGCAGGATACGGGGCAGCACCTCCACCACCGTCACCTCCGCCCCGAGCGACCGGTAGAAGCTCGCGAACTCCACGCCGATCGCCCCCGACCCGATGACCAGCAGCGAGTCCGGCATCGTCGCCGGCACCATCGCTTCCTTGTACGTCCAGACCAGCTCGCCGTCGGGCTCCAGCCCCGGCAGCGAACGCGGCCGCGCGCCCGTCGCCACGATGATGTTGTCGGCGCCCAGCTCGGCCACTGTCTCGCCGTCCTTCTCGACGACGATCCCGCCTCCGCCCGTGAGTCGCGCCGCCCCGTCGAACACCTCGATCTTGTGCTTCCGCATCAGGAACTTGACGCCGCTGTTGAGCTGGCGTGCCACCGATCGCGAGCGGCTCACGACCTTGTCCAGGTCGAACGAAGCCTCCGCCGTGAGGCCGAAGCGCTCGGCATCCTGCATCTCGCGATAGAGGTCGGCGGTGTGCAGAAGCGTCTTGGTGGGAATGCAGCCCCAGTTCAGGCAGATGCCTCCCAGGTGCTCCCGCTCCACGAGCGCCGTCTCCAGCCCCAGTTGTGACGCGCGAATCGCGGCTACGTAGCCGCCCGGGCCGCCTCCCACCACCACGACATCGAACGTTGTTTCCGCCATCGTGCTTCTCCCTAGACCAGCAGCCGGAACGGCGCTTCGAGGTAGTCGCGCACGGAGGCCAGGAACTGTGCCGCCGGCGCCCCGTCGAGCGCGCGGTGGTCCCACGTCAGGCTCAGCGTCATCGCCTTCTGCCGCACGGGACGCTCACCCTCCCAGCCCACGTCGTCGCGCAGCCGGTTCACCCCCAGGATGCCCACCTCGGGCGGGTTGAGGATGGGCGTGAACGAGTCCACTCCGAACATGCCCAGCGTCGACACCGTAAACGTGCCGCCTGCCATGTCGTCGAGCCCGAGCTTCCCTTCGCGCGCCAGTCCCGCCAGCCGCGAGGACTCCAGCGCGATCTCTTTCAGCCCGAGTTGGTCGACGTGCCGCACGACCGGCACGACCAGGCCCTCGTCAAGCGCAACCGCCATGCCCACATGCACCTCGCCCCGCAGGTTCATCTCCGTGCCGAGGAACTGCGCGTTCATGCGCGGGTGATCGAGCAGCGCCTTGGCTGCTGCCTTCATCACGATGTCCGTGTAGGAGGGGCGCACGCTGTCGCCCGCCCACTCCTCGATGAGCTGGCTGCGCAGCTTCACGCAGTCGTCCATGGCCACGTCCATGTCCATGGTCAGCTGCGCCGTCTCCTGCAGGCTCGCGTACATGCGCTCGGCGATGACCTTGCGCATGCCCCGCACCGCCATCACTTCGTCCTCGCGCGCCGCCGCCGGAGCAGCCGCTGCTGCGGGGGTAGCCGCGGGCGCGCCGCCCGCTGCCGCCGCCTCAACGTCTTCCTTCGTGATGCGCCCGCCGGGGCCGGTCCCTGTCACCGTCGACAGGTCGACGCCCAGCGCCTCCGCCCGCTTCCGCGCCAGCGGCGAGGCCGGCGCGGGGGCGCCCGCCGGAGCAGCTGCGGGTGCGGCTGCCGCCGCCTCGTGCGCGGTGCGCACGTCGTCTTCGGTCACGCGCCCGCGCGGACCGGTCGCCGTAACCGTGGCCAGGTCCACGCCGAGCTCCTTTGCCAGCCGCCGCGCGGCCGGCGAGGCCGGCACGCGCTCGCCCTCGGCTCGCGCCGGTGCGGCCGGAGCTGCGGCTGTCGCAGCTGCCGGCTCTGCTGCTGCGGGAGCGGCAGCCGGAGCGTCTCCCGCGCCCGGAAGGACATCGGGAATCTCCTCGCCTGCGGCGTAGATCCAGCCCACGACCGCTCCCGGATCGACGGTGGCCTCGGCCGGCACCAGGTGCCGCACGATGCCCGCGGCTTCCGCCTCGACCTCCATCTCGACCTTCTCGGTCTCGAGCCGGTAGAGATCCTCGCCGAGTTTCACCTCGCCGCCGTCGGGGATGTGCCACTCGGCTACGGTTCCCTCCGTCATCGTCATGCCGAGCTTCATCATGTAAATCTCGGTTGGCATCTCATCCCCCGTCCTGTTGGAGTTGCTGTTCCTCTGGCGAGCCACCGGCCGCCTCGTCGTTGCGATACAAACCCACGCACGCTGCGTACTCCAGCGTCGCGTGGACGTCGATGACCCAGGGACCATCCCGGGCTACTCGGAGTGTAGCCGCTTGCCCCGGTTTCAACACACGCTCACGTTCGCCGTCGAACGCGAGCACCCCTGGTCCCCTCACGGTGACCGGTTCTCCGAGCGGGAGCCGGGTGTGTGAACGCACGGCGATGGGCTCGTAAAGCCCGGGCGCGATCGGCGCGAGCAGGGACACGCCCCCCTCGCCCGGCCCCAACCGCAGGTGCAACGCCTCGTCCTCGTCCGGAGTCAACGGTGCCAGCAGGCCCCCGATGGAGGTGATCCCCACAGCGGACGGCTCCGCCCGCGTGACGACCGCCTCCCGCAGGCGCTCCCCGCCCCAAATCGCACGCGATCCCACGAACCGGTCCGCCGCCAGCACGGCGTCCACGAGGGCGATGTCGTCTCGTTCGCCCTCGATCTCGACGTGTACGGCCTTCACCTGCCGCGCGACTCGCTCCAGCGGAACCTGGCCGCTCGCCACCAGCCCCGCCGCCGAACCCGCCACCGTCGCCTCCACCATCGTCGGGAAGACGTTGTTGGTGCCCGTCGAGACGGGCACGATCGGTGCGTCGGGCCAGCCGAGTGCGAAGGCCCGGTTCGTGCCGTCGCCCCCGAGCGTGATGACCGCGCCGCAGCCCTCCGCCCGCAACGACTCCGCTGCCCGGATGGTGTCGAGCGTGCTCGCCGTGTGCGTCGCCTCGACGGCGACGAAGGTGGCCTCGGCGCCGAACTCCTCGGCCGCCGCCGCCGTAATGCCGTGCGTGTCGGGCATGTACCGGAAATCGCGCACACCACTCGCGAGCGCGCCCACGATGGCGCGCCGCACGATCGCGCGCTTCTCCTGGTTGTCGAAGACCGACGCGCGCGCAACGAGGCGGCGGATGTCCTTCCCCGAAGCGGGGTTCGCGGCGATCCCGAGCGGGAGTGAGCTGGTCAGGGCCTAGCCCAGCCCGAGGATGCTTCGCGCCTCGGCCGCAATGCGCTCGGCGTTGGGCACGTACGTCTGCTCCAGCACCGGGCTGAACGGAACCGGCGAGAACGGCGCCGCCACGCGGCCCACGGGCGCGTCGAGGTGGTCGAATGCCAGCTCCGCGATCTGGGCCGCGATCTCCGCGCCCACGCCGCCAAAGCGGACCGCCTCGTGCACCACGAGCGCGTTATGCGTCTTCGAGACCGAATCGATGATCGTGTCCGTATCCAGCGGCTGCAGCCACAGCGGGTCGATCACTTCGGCGCTCACGCCCTCGCCCTCGAGGATGTCGGCTGCCTTCGTGGCCTCGTGGATCATGCGGCCGTGGGCCACGATCGTGAGCCCGTCGCCTTCGCGCCGCACTACCGCCTTGCCGATGGGGAGATCGTAGGGCTCCTCCGGTACCTCGCCCGGAAGCGCCATCAGGCCCTTGCACATCACGACGAACACGGGGTTCGGCTCGCGCGCGGCGGTGATGATCGCGCCCTTCACGTCGTACGCCGTCGCCGGCATCACGACCTTCAGGCCCGGCGTGTGGCAGAGCCACGCCTCCAGGCTCTGGGAGTGCTGCGCCGCCAGGTTCATGCCCGCGCCCGACATTGTCAGGACGGTCACCGGCAGCGTTGCCTTGCCGCCGAACATGTACCGCATCTTCGCGAGCTGGTTGACGATCTCGTCCATGCACTCCCCGATGAAGTCCATGAACATAATGTCGACGATTGGCTTGAGGCCCGTGGCCCCGGCCCCCACCGCCAGCCCGATGATGCCGGACTCGCTGATGGGCGTGTCGATCACCCGGTCCGGCCCGAACTCGTCGAGTAGGCCGCGGTAGATGCCGAACACGCTGCCGGCGCCGGCGACGTCCTCGCCGGCCATGAACGCCAGCGGTTCCTCCTGGAGCGCCTGGCGGACGCCCTCCGTGATCGCGAGGGTGTAAACGAGTTGCCGCCCGGCGGGCGCTTCTGCTGCGGTCATTGGTTCGCTCCTAACTCGCCGCCGTGGGCGTGTAGACGTCGTTGAGCAGGTCCGCCGGATCCGGCAGCGGGCTGTTCTCGGCGAATTCGATCGATTCCGTGATGTCGGCCATCACCGCGTCGTGCACCGCCTGGATCTCTTCCTCGGTCATGACGCCCATCTCGACGAGCCGCTTCTCGTGCTGCTCGATCGGGTCGCGCTTCTTCCACTCCTCGAGTTCCTCGTCGGTGCGGTAGTTCAGGCCGATGCCGCGCAGGCCGACGTGGTCGACATAGCGGTACGTCTTGCACTCAACCAGCGTGGGACCGCCGCCCGAGCGCGCTCGCTCGATCGCCTCGCCCGCGGCCTCCCAGACCGCGACCGCGTCCATGCCGTCGCAAATGACGCCCGGCATGCCGTAGCCGGCCGCACGGTCCGCGATGTCGCTGATCGCCTGGTGGTCTTCCTGGCGGGTGAACTCGCCGAAGCCGTTGTTCTCGCAGATGAACACCACCGGCAGCTTCCAGATGGCCGCCATGTTGGCCGCTTCGTGGAACGCGCCCTCGTTCGTCGCGCCGTCGCCGAAGAAGGGGACGGCCACGTTCATGGAGTCGCGCCCTTCGATGCGGGCGAGGTACTTGTTCGAGAAGGCGGCGCCCACGGCGATCGGCGGCCCTGCCGCCACGATGCCGTTCGCGCCGAGCATGCCCGCATCCACGTTCGAGATGTGCATGCTGCCGCCGCGGCCCTTGTTGTAGCCGGTCTCCCGGCCGTACAGCTCCGCGTACATCTTCTTGAACTCGCCGCCCTTGGCCACCAGGTGTCCGTGGCCGCGATGCGTGCTCGTGATCTGGTCCTGGTCGCTGAGGTGCACCATCACACCCGAAGCGACTGCTTCCTCGCCGATGTACAGGTGCAGCGCCCCCGGCGACTTGCCCTGTTCCATCAGCTTGCCCGCCTCTTCCTCGAAGTGGCGAATTCGCACCATCCGGAAGTGCAGGTCCTTCAGGACCTCTTCGCTTGGTTCCATTGCCTGGCTGCTGTTGGCCACGGCATCCTCCGTGCACAGTGGGATAGGGACGCCGTCGCGGGCGTCCGAGCGCCCGAGCATCGTACAGGACCACTCCCACACGACAAAGGCGCGGGGCCCCTGCCCGCCTGCACTTTCGTAGCAGTGCGCGACTCTCTAGAATCGCGCACTGCCAAACAGGCGGCCGCGGCCCTGGATCCGCCCGGTCGCACCCAATAACTAGGGAGGTTCCCACACCATGGATCTTGGACTGCAAGGCAAGAAGGCCCTCGTCACGGCCGCCAGCCAGGGCATCGGCAACTTCATCGCGAACACCCTCGCCGCCGAAGGCGCCGATGTCGCCATCTGCGCCCGCACCGCGGAGCGGGTTGATGCCGCCGTCGAGGGGCTTAAGTCCCACGGCACCAACGTCTGTGGCGCCGCCTGCGACGTCGGCGACGGCGACGCTCTCAAGGCCTGGGTCGAGGCCAGCGCCGCCGAGCTCGGCGGAATCGACATCTACGTCAGCAACGCCTCCGCCGGTGGCGGCGGGTCGCTCTGGAACGAGCACTTCGCCATCGACATGATGGGCACCGTCAACGGCGTCGACGCCGCTCTCCCGTTCCTCACCGAGTCGGAGGCCGCCAGCGTCGTCGTCATCAGCACGTCGGCTGCAGTCGAGGCCTTCCCGCCGCCGCCCGCGACCTCCGCCGGCGCCTACGGCGCCATGAAGGCCGCTCTGCTCAACTACGCGTCCTTCGCTGCTCAGCAGCACGCCCCCGCGGGCATCCGCTTCAACGTCGTGTCGCCCGGCCCCACCTACTTCGAGGGTGGTCCGTGGCACAACATCGAGCAGGCCATGCCGCCGTTCTTCGAGATGATCGCGAACGGCATCCCCCTGCGCAGCAAGAGCAAGCCCGACACCCTCGCCGGCCAGATGGGCAGCGGCGACGAGGTGGCGAATGTCGCTGCCTTCCTCGCCAGCCCGGCTTCCAGCCACACCACCGGCGTCAACGTCGTCGTCGACGGCGGCTTCACCCGCCGCGTCGCCTTCTAGTTCACGTAGAGCGGGAGTCCCGCGCCGGCACGCTCCGGTGCGGGACTCTTCGCGCTCCGCCGCGCACATCCTGCAGGGAGGCCCCCATGCCGAGAATCGACGCCTACCTCATCGCGGGCGGCAAATGGCACGACGTCAACTTCGCCCGGCTCGAGGTGCTGAAGCTCCTTCACGAGGATGACGACGTTCGCGTCCGCGTCGGCGAGGACTACCGCGACACCGAGGCCATCGCCGCCGCCGACTTCCTCATCAGCTACACCTGCGACGTCCACCCCACCGTTGAGGAGCAGGAGAACGTCCGCGACTTCGTCGCCTCGGGCAAGCGCTGGTTCGCCCTCCACGCCACCAACTCCGTCATGGAGTTCAGGGCCGATGGCGTCCACTGCCCCCGCGACTATCCCATCCTCATGGAGACCCTGGGCAGCCAGTTCATCGCCCACCCCGCTATCGAGCCCTACCCGATTACCGTCAGCGAATCCGCGAAGGACCATCCCCTCGTGGCCGGAATCGAGCCCTGGCAGTGCGAGGACGAACTCTACCTCTCCGAATACCACGGCGAGATCATTCCCCTCATGGAAACCCGCTTCAGCGGCGACAGTGGCCCCGGCTTCACCGAGCACGAGTGGCCCGACGACGAACCCCGCCTCGTCATGTACCTCCACCCCGTGGGCGAGGGCGAAGTCCTCTACCTCACCCCCGGCCACCGCCGCTCGAAGTACGACATGCAGGATCCCCCGCTGAACGTTCCGGAGTGGCCGGTTCCCGAGCTGGGCGCGTGGGCCGAGCCCACCTACTACGAACTGCTTCGCCGCGGCATCGAGTGGGCCAAGGAGCCCGTACGGGCGGCGGCCGCTGCCGGCTAGGCGCGGCGCTCCTCAGGCGAACAGCAGGGGATTGTCCGGCAGCTCCCCGAAGAGCATGCCACCCAGCGTCTCGAAGTTGCGTGGCGAGGTCCCCGCGTGCTGCGTGGCCGCGTGGATGTCGCGGAAGCAGCGCTCGATCGGACTCGTCTGGAAGACGGAGGTGCCGCCGGCCGCCGTGTGCACCAGGTCGGTCGCGTAGGCAGCGCTGCGGGTCGCGTTCGTGCCGGCCAGCGAGAGATCCCGCCGCTGCTCAAGGCCCACGTCGTCTCCCCGCAGCACCGTCTCCCAGGTCTCATCGACCTTCTCGTAGAGCCACGAGCGTGCGGACTGGACAGCTGCGTGCGCCTTGGCGACCTCGTTGCGGATGGCGGTGTTGTCGCTGATCCGCGCCTGCGAGGTGCGCGCCGTCTTCGTCTTGGCGAGCTTGATGAACTCGTCGATCGCGCGCTGCGCGATGCCGGTCGCGATAATTCCGATGGGCGCGCCCAGGATGCCCATCACCGGGAAGTGGTAGAGCGGCCCCTCGAAGTGCTTGCCGCGGACCGTCCCGGCGCCGAAGGCCGACGTGCGGTACTCCGGCGCGAACGCGTCCTTCACGGCCACATCGTTGCTGCTCGTGGCGCGCAGTCCCACCACGTGCCAGGTATCGATGATCTCCGCTTCTTCGCGGGGGAAGGTGACGAAGCGCATCTCGGGGATGCCCATCGGCGTCATCCGCGGCCGCCCGTTCTCCATGACCATGATGCCGCCGCCGACCCACTTCGCGTGGCTCGACCCGCTGCAGAACGGCCAGCGCCCCGTCACTCGGTAGCCGCCCTCGACCACCTCCGCGGGGTTGAAGGGGAAGATGCCCCCTGCCCCGACGGCGCTCGGAGGTCCGTCCACGTAGGACTCCGCGATGGACTCCGCCGAGCTGGAGGACGAGAGCGCCGCTCCCGTGGACCAGATCCAGAGGTTCCATGCGGCGGAGCCGTGAACCCTGGCCACCGTCTCGAACAGCTCGAACCCCTCGCGGGGCGTGGACTCGAGGCCGCCCAGCGACTCGGGCACCCAGACGCCCAGCAGGCCCTCGTCCTTCATCGCCTCGAACGTGCGGTCCGTCAGGCGCCGCTCGCGCTCGGCCTCGTCGAGGTCTTCCTCCACGATGGGCGCGATCGCGTCGGCGCGCTCCAGCAGCGTTTTCGTCTCCGTCTGGGTTGCGGTGGCCATGGTCCTTGCTCCTTCGGAAGTAGGGCGCGGTTAGGCCCGGGGAAGCCCGAGCCCGCGTGTCGCGATGATGTTTCGCTGGATCTCGCTCGTCCCACCCGCGATCGTCTCGCGGACCTGGTTCACGTAGCCGACGCCGGGCATGCCCCGCAGCGGTCCGCTCTCGTCGGAGATGTCGCCCCACATGCCAACCATGTGGGAAGCCGTGCGCGCGATGCGCTGGCTCAGCTCCGTCGTGAACAGCTTCGCGATCGAGGACTCCGCGTTCGGGATCTCGCCCGCGTCCTGCATCGAGATGATGCGGTACGCCAGCATCGTCGCCGTCTGCACCTCGATGAAGCGCTCTGCCCACTCGAAGCGGTTGGCCTCGTATGTCGTCTGCGGAATCTCGTCCTTGTGCTCGCGCAGCCAGGCCAGGTTCCGCTCGACGCCCTGGCGCAGCCCGATCGGTGTCCCGATCGAGGAGCGCTCGAAGTCGAGCGTCGTCGTTCCCACGTACCAGCCGCGGTTGACCTCACCCATGATGTTCCGAGTGGGGACGCGCACGTCCTCGAAGAACACCTCGTTGAAGTCGTGCCCCCCGGTCATGTTCACCAGCGGCCGCACGGTGATGCCTGGGGTCTTCATGTCGAGCAGAAAGTAGGTAATGCCCCGGTGCTTGGGCGCGTCCGGGTCCGTGCGCGCCAGCATGAACATCCAGTGCGCGCGGTGCGCCAGCGACGTCCAGATCTTCTGGCCGTTGATCACGTAGTCGTCCCCGTCGCGCACGGCGCGTGTCTGCAGGGAGGCCAGGTCGGAGCCTGATCCCGGCTCGCTATAGCCCTGGCACCACTCCACCTCGCCGCTCAGGATGCCGGGGATGTGCTGCTGCTTCTGTTCCTCGGTGCCGTGCTCGATAAGCGTCGGCCCAAGCATCATCAGGCCCAGGCCGCCCAGCCTCGGGGCGCCGGCTTCCGCGAACTCCTGGCTCAGGATGAACTGGTCCATCGGCTTCATGCCCGCGCCGCCGTATTCCGACGGCCAGGCCGGCGCGATCCAGCCGCGCTCCGCCAGTGCGACGCGCCACGCTTCCCACAGGGGCTTTTCCTCTTCCGGCCGCCCCATCGGGAACTTGCCCCGAATCTCCTGGGGGCAGTAGTCACGCAGGAATTCCTGCACCTGGATGCGCCACTCGGCCTGAGCCGGGCTGTCTCGAAAATCCATGTCCTGGGCCTTTCCTCGGAATCGCCGGCTTCGCCGGAATTCCTTGTCTGCTAGAGCGAAGGTCAAGCATAGCCGTACCCCTTCCCTACCGCCACGCGCCCTAACCCGGTCTTGTTGACGCCGGGCCTAGAATGACGCAAATGAGCGAGTGGCCGGGATGACGGCCAGCTATAGAAAGAAGGGGTACGAAATGGCTGAAGGGTATTGGGGTAAGTACTGGCGAAGGCGCGTCTCGCGCCGCCGAGTCCTCGCCGGAAGCGCTGCCGTTGCTGCGGGCGCCGCCGGCCTCGTGGCCGTTGGCTGCGGCGATGACGACGACGACGAAGAAGAGCCCGAGGCTGCCGCCACGGCCGCGCCGACCGAGGCCGCCGCCGCCACCGAAGCCGCCCCTGAGGAGGCGGCGACCGAAGCTGCAACTGAAGCTGCGGCCACAGAGGCTGCGACCGAGGCCGCGACCCAGGCCGCCGCCACCGGCCCCAGGTCGGGCGGCACCTTCAAGGCGCAACGCGCCTTCGCCGAGACGGGCTACGACCCCGCCATCACCATTACTGGCTACCAGTGGGCGGCCGTCACCTACAACCACCTCCTCGGCTACTCCCTCATTGAGGACGAGGCCTGGGGAGATGCGGCCCAGAGCTGGGAGCAGCCCGACCCCTTCACGATCGTCTTCAATCTCGAGCCCAACCTCCGCTTCAACCCCGAGGCCGCGGGTGGACGCCCAATCACGTCCCAGGACATCGCCTACAGCTACGCGCGCCTCCCTGCCGCCTTCACCAACCTCGCCTCCGAGGTCAACCCGATGCAGTTCTCCTTCATGGCCGGGTTCGACACGCCCGACGAATCGACCTTCGCCCTGAATATGGCCTACCCGTGGGTCTCCGCCATCCCCACGCTCGCCTCCACCTCCCTCGCCATCGTCGCTCCCGAGGTCGTCGAGGCGAACGGCGGCAACCTCACCGACACCGTCAATGCCGGCGGCGGGGCCTACATGTTCGAGTCCCGCGGGCTCGACGGCTTCAACACTTACATGCGCAACCCCAACTACGCCGGCCACACCACCGCCCGCGGGCGCTTCACCAAGGACCCGCCCTACATCGACGGCTGGGAGGACGCCCTCATCACCGATTCCTCCACCGCCGAGGCCCGCTTCCTCGCCGGCGACTCGGACATCCTTACCGGCGTCGTCGGCGGCATCGACGCCATCAAGGCCGAGGAGCTCCGCGGTCAGGACGGCGTCAACATCATCACCGGCCCCACCAATACCCACCTCGTCATGGCCCTCGATGCCCTCAAGTGGGCGCGCTTCCCGCAACTGCGCGAAGCCCTCTCGCACTCCATCGACTGGGATGGCTACATCGACATCGTCCACGACGGCGACGGCATCCGCGGGGCGCCCGTCGGCCCCCGCTTCCCCCAGGTCCTCTCCCAGGACGAGATCCGCCAGCTCCAGCGGTTCGATCCCGAGCGCGCCCGCCAGCTGTGGGAGCAGGGCGGCGGCGATCAGGTCTTCCCCGACGGCCTCACCACCCTCCTCGCCACCTTCGCGAACACGCGCGGCACCGAATTCATCTCCCAGAGCATCGAGGAGAACCTCGGCGTCAACGTGACGATGATGCCGGTGGATCTCGCCACCTATGTCTCCAGCCTCACGGCGCCGCCGGGCTCGAAGATCTGGCACTTCGCCCTCGTTACCGAGAACACCCTCTCGACCATCCCCGACTACAACGCTCTCACCCACTACGTGCCCTTGGGCTACGGCGGGGCCTTCGGCCTCTTCATCCACGAGCACCCGCAGGCGCCGCTCATCCCGCCCGAGGTCATCGACATCACGCACGACATCGGCAAGCCGATCCAGGACCTCTACAACGCCCAGTCCGTGACCCACGACCCCGAGCAGCGCACCGCCCTGCTGCACCAGTTGCAGCGCCTCATTTTCACGCAGTTCTGCTGCACCTTCCCTGTCCCCGTGGAGGCCACGGAGCAGCACGCCCTCCGCACCCGCGTCCAGAACGCGCCGTTGCCCCCGGACTTCCGCGATAACGGCTCCATGGGCTACCGGCGCGCCCAGAATATGTGGCTCTCCGACGCCTGACGGCGGAGGGTCTGAACCCGGCTCATTGCGCCTATTGAAAGGCGTATGGGCTTCCGTTATGAATGAGCCGATCGGCCCGAAATACAAGGGCCAGGAGGGATGACATGGCTGAAGGGTATTGGGGGAAGTATTGGCGTCGGCGGGTTTCACGCCGGCGAGTCCTTGCGGGAGGTGCGGCCGTTGGCGCTGGCGCTGCTGCCCTCGTAGCCGTTGGCTGCGGAGACGATGACGACGACGATGCCGCCGCTCCTGCGGCCACGCAGGCGGCTCGGGCCACCGAGGCAGCCGAGCAGGCCGCCGAGGCTGAAGCGACCGAGGCCGCCCAGGCCGCCGAAGCTGAGGCAACCGAAGCCGCCCAGGCCGCCGAGGCTGAGGCCACCGAGGCCGCCGATCCGATCCAGCGGGGCGGAACCTTCCAGCACCAGAAGTCGGCCCAGAACACGACGCTCGACCCCTCGGTCACCGTCACCGACCCCACCTGGACCGCGCTCACCTACAACCACCTGCTCGGCTACTCGCTGGTCGAGGAGGAGGCCTGGGGCGATGCCGCCAACGGCTGGGAGCAGCCCGATGCCACCACGCTCGTCTTCAACCTCGAGGATGGGCTGAAGTTCAACCCCAACGCCGCCGGCGGTCGCGATCTGACTTCCGAGGACGTGGCCTTCAGCTACAGCCGCTTCCCGTCCAGCCTTTCGGACTTCGGCTCAGAGGTGAACCAGCTGCAGTGGGGCTGGATGGGTGTCGATCGTGGCGCATCATTCGATACGCCTGACTCCCAGACCCTGACCATCAACCTCGCGTTCCCGTGGGCCTCCGCCATCCCCTCGCTCGGATCGAGCGCCATGGCGATCGTCAACCGCGAGGCGGTCGAGGCCGCCGGAGGCGGTCTCCACGATGTCCCGAACGCCGGCGCCGGCGCCTACATGTTCGAGAACATCGACGAAACCGGGAACACGTACGTAC
>VXRS01000180.1:0-1335 GCA_009838385.1 Dehalococcoidia bacterium
AAGCCACGCGCGAAGGGCGGACGGGCCTTTGAGCGACGGCGGCGACCATCCACGCGAGGCCTGTGGCGTCTTCGGCGTCTACGGCCCGGGAGAGGATGTCGCTCGGCTCACCTTCTACGGGCTCTACTCACTCCAGCACCGCGGCCAGGAGAGCGCCGGCATCGCCACGAGCGATGGCGGGCCGGTGCGGCTGCGCACGGGCATGGGGCTGGTGTCGCACGTGTTCGACGAGCCCGACCTGGCGCGCCTGCAGGGGCACATCGCCATCGGACACACTCGCTACAGCACCGCGGGAGGGTCGCTGGCGCGGAACGCGCAGCCGATCGTCGTGCGCGACCGGGAAAGCGGCTCGGAGATTGCGGTCGCGCACAACGGGAACCTGGTCAACGCCGACGTGCTGCGCGAGGACGTAGCGGCGATGGGCGTCGAGCTGCACGGCACGGCCGACACGGAGCTGATCGCGCACCTGCTGACGCTGGCGCCGGCGGGCACGTGGGAGGAGCGCTTCCACTACGTGATGCGGCGCGTGAGCGGAGCGTACTCGCTGACGATCATGACGCCGGACACGCTGTTCGCGGTGCGCGACCCGCTGGGGGTGCGCCCGCTCTGCCTGGGGCGGCTCGGGGACGGCTGGGTCGCCGCCTCCGAAACGTGCGCACTCGAGCACCTGGGGGCGACGATCGAGCGGGAGGTGGCGCCGGGCGAGGTGGTCCAGATCGACGCGAACGGCATGCGCAGCTTCTTCCCGCTGGGGCAGTCGGACCGGACGGCAGGGTGCACGCTGGAGTACGTCTACTTCGCGCGGCCCGACAGCCGACTCTCGGGCGAGCTGATCTACCTGGCGCGGGAGCGGCTGGGCGAGGAGCTGGCGCGGGAGCAGCCGGCTCCGCCGAGCGCGGACCTCGTCATCGGCGTACCCGATTCGGGCATCCCGGCGGCGATCGGATTCGCGCGGGAGGCGGGGCTGCCCTACCAGGACGGGCTCGTGAAGAACCGCTACGTGGGGCGGACGTTCATCCAGCCGGACCAGCGCATCCGGGATGCGGGCGTGGCGCTGAAGCTGAACGCGATGCGGGAGGTGCTGGAGGGGCGGCGGGTGGTGGTGGTGGACGACTCGATCGTGCGGGGGACGACGAAGCCGCGCGTGATGGAACTGCTGCGCCGGGCGGGGGCGAAGGAGGTGCACGTGCGCATCGCCTCGCCGCCGATTATCGCGCCCTGTCACCTGGGGGTGGATATGGCGACGCGGTCGGAGCTGATCGCGGCGAACAATACGGTGGCGGAGATCCGCGAGCACATCGCCGCGGACTCGCTGGGCTACCTGAGCGTCGAGGG
>VXRS01000180.1:1435-12889 GCA_009838385.1 Dehalococcoidia bacterium
CGGAGATCCGCGAGCACATCGCCGCGGACTCGCTGGGCTACCTGAGCGTCGAGGGGCTGGTGCGGTCGACGCGCCGTCCGGCGGACTCCCTCTGCAACGGCTGCTTCACTGATCGCTACCCGATGGACGTGCAGGACCAGCTGCCGCTGGTCGCCCCGCGCGCGGAGCGCGACCTGGCAGCTACGGGCTCGTCGGGCTCCGGCTGACGGGCCGGTCGCCACGCGAGAGGCACGCATGGGCGTCTCGGACGAATCGACGGGCACTGGACGGCTGACCGCCGCCTACCCGCAGCTGTTCACGGGCGACATGGAGCGGGCGGCGCGGTTCTACCACGAGCAGCTCGGGTTCGAGGTCCGCTTCCTGTTCGGTGACCCGCCGGTGTACGCGCAGTTCTCGCGGGACGCGGTGCGGCTGAACATGCGCCTCGTCCAGGCTCCCGTGCTCGACCGGGAGGCGGCCGAGCGAGGGGAGCTGCTGGCCGCCTACCTCGAGGTCGACGACGTCGAGGGGTTGTACCGGGAGTACGCCGGCCGCGACGTCGACTTCTGCCGGCCGCTTGAGACGAAGCCGTGGGGACTCACCGGCTTCATCGTCCGCGACCCGGACGGGAACCTGCTGAATTTCTCCGAGCCGGCTGCCCCGGCCTAGCGCTCAAGGTAGGGCTCGAGGAGCTGGGGCACGCGCAGGTGCTCGGGGATGCGCTCGGGGCCGATCGTGCGGTCGAGCGTCTCGGCGCAGTGCCAGATGCGACGCTCCTGGTAGCTGACGGGGATGCCGATGAGGCCGGGAGAGTCGAGCGACTTCTGCATGGGCGTCATGTTGCGGGTGTCCTCCTCCATCACGACGGTGCGCTGGTGGAGGCGGTCAGCGCGCATCTGGACGACGGCGGGGTCGTCGTCGTCCCCCCAGTCGTTCTGGAAGGTGACCCACTCGAAGAGGGTGTGGCCGATATCGATGGGCCAGCAGAGGAGGAAGGGCATGCCCGTGGAGCCGACGGGGGTGATGAGGTTGGGGAAGATGCTGAAGGCAGTGCTGGTGCAGTTGACCATGGGCACGACGGTCTCGATCTCGGGGATGGGGCCCTTGACGGCGAAGCTGCGCATCATGCCGAGGCCCGGGCGCCAGTCGAGGGGGTCGTCCATGCCCGAGGCGGCGGCGGCGCGCTTCGTGACGGGCGTGATCATGCGGGAGTGGCCGTGGGGGAAGAGGCCCATGGTGGCGCCGCGCTGATCGATCGAGGTGACTCCATCCTTCTGGTGAATGTGCTTGAAGTGGTAGACCTCCTGGAAAGCCTCAACGGTGACCTTCCAGTTGCAGTTGATGACGAGCGAGTCCTTCTCGAAGAGGCGCAGGTTCTCGCCCTGGAACTGGGCCATCTGGCGGGCGATGGGGCCGAGCCACTTGAGCAGGGGCATGGCGTCGGGGTCCTGGTTCACGAAGACCCAGCCGTCCCAGACCTCGCAGCGGTACTCGGTGAGGCTGCGGTCCTCGTAGGGGATGGCGTCGAGCTGTTCGCCGAAGGGCACGGCGACGAGCTGGCCGTTGGTGTCGTAGGCCCAGCCGCGTCGCTGGCAGCGGAGGACGCCTTCGGGGAGGGTGCGGCGGGGGAAGTGCTGCTGGCGGAAGAGCTTGCCGGGAGCGTCGAACTCGACTTCGGTTCGCAGGTGGCTCTCGTCGTGCCAGGGAACGAGCGGGGCGTTGTTGGGGCTCTCGTTGCGGAAGGCGCGGATGCGCATCTCGTCATCGCGGACGAGGACGACGGGCGTATCGCGAAGCGACTCCCAGACCCAGTAGCTGCCGACTTCGGGCAGGTCTTCCTGGCGGCCGGCGAGCAGCCACGTGCGCGGCCAGAGGTACTTCTGTTCGAGCTCGAAGAAGGCGGGGTCGGTATAGCGTCCGCCGGGGATGTCGGGGAACTTGGGGAAGCCCTCGGGTGGACCCTCGCGGGAGAACTCGTAGCGGATCTCGTTCTTCAGCTGCTCAATGAGCGTGTCTTCCATGGAGTCCTCCGGGACACGACGCCGGGGAATTCGGGCCATGCGCGAGTAGGGTCGCAGAGGGGCGGGCGGGCGGTCAACGGGATGCGAGCTGGCGTGGCGGGCTACGGCAGCTCCGACGCCAGCAGCTCGCGGCTGAACTCGCCGATCCTGTCGCGGATGCCGCGGAAGACGTCTGTCATCTCTTCGTCATTCATCCAGGGGTAGTCGGGGTCTTCGAATGCGTGGTGGAGCGTTCGCCTGGCGCCGGGGAAGACGGGGCATGCCTCGCGGGCGGCGTCGCAGACGGTGAGCACCAGGTCGAACTCGGCGTCGAGGTAGCGGTCGACGTGGTCGGAGGTGTGCCCGGAGATGTCGATCCCGACTTCCGCCATGACGGTGATGGCGATTGGGTGGACCGTCTTGGGCTCGACGCCGGCGCTCGACACCGCGACGCGGTCCCCGCCCAGCGACTGGAGCCAGCCGTGCGCCATCTGGGAGCGGGCGCGGTTTCCGGTGCAGATCACCAGCAGGCGAAACGGTTCGGCGCTTTCTATGGGGCCTCCGGGAGAGAGCGAGCGGGGATGGGCGTCCAGCGTGACAGGGCCCCGCGACAACGGTCAACGGCGATCAAGCGACTCAGGGCGATGCGGGGTTGCGCGCGTCCGTATCATCGTGAGCGCCAGGTGGACGCGAGGAGGACGCAATGGCCAGCTTCGAAGACGTGAACATCGACGACGAGATGGAGCCGCTGGATCGCACGCCGACGGAGGACGACGCGCTCCGCTTCATGGGCCAGGACCCGGCGACGAAGAGCCGCTTCAGCGACTCGGCGACGGCGCAGCGCGAGGGCTTTCGCGGCGCGGTCGTGCCGGGGCTGATGAAGCTGGCGTGGATCACGAGCTACGCGAGCGACTGGGCGGGGCAGGGCGCGACCGTGCGGAGCGTGCGCGTCGCGTACCGGCGGCCCGACTTCGCCGGGAACCCGCTCATGGTCGCGGGACGGGTGGTGGACAAGCGGGAGGAGGACGGCCGGAAGCTGGTGGACCTGGAAGTGGTCACGCTGATGGAGGACGGGCAACCGTCGGTGCGGGGCAACGTGCAGGTGGAGTTCGACTCCTAGAGGACTCGTAGAGATGGGGGACGCGGCAGCGACGCTGGAGCAGGTGCGGGCGATCTGCCTCGCGCTGCCCGAGGCGGAGGAGAAGGAGGCGTGGGGGATGCCCACGTTCCGGGTGCGGGGGAAGCTGTTCGCGCACTTCGCCGACAACCACCACGGGGACGGGCGCGTGGCGCTCTGGCTGAAGCCGGAGCCGGGTGCTCGGGATCTGCTGGTGGAGGCGGCGCCGGAACGGTTCTTCGTGCCGGCCTACGTAGGACCGCGGGGATGGGTGGGGCTACGGGTCGACGGGGAGGTGGACTGGGACGAGGTCGTGGATCTGGTCGAGGACTCGTGGCGGCAGATCGCGCCGAAGCGGGTGGCGGCGGCGTTCGATTCGGCCCGGTCCTAGCGGGGCCAGCCGCCCAGCCCCAGCCAGACGCCGACCGAGGCGGCGATGGAGATGACGACGAGAGACACGCCGACCCAGAAGAGGGAAGCGCCCTGCCCGACGAGGCCGGGAGTGCCGCGGCGGCGGGCGGCGATGGTGCTGAGCACGACTCCGGGGAGCACGAGCGCCAGCCAGGCGATGGAGGCGCTGAAGAGCACAATCGACCAGACGCGCAGTGCGTGCCTTGCGATGTTCTCGGCGGTGGCGTTAAAGGCGCCTCCCCAGGCAGCGAAGGCAAGCGCCAGCGGAACGATGACGGCAATGATGACGGCCCACTGCCAGAGCGGGCCGAGGAGCACGCGTCGCGCACCACGGGGAGCCGTGACCCTCGTCATGGGCACGATCGTACCGCCGACCGGGGTTGTGGGGAGAGGCGGCGGGGCTCGCCGGGCGCGGGGAAAGGGGTGGCCAGGGCGGCCCCGCGATATGGGTGGAGCCGCCCCGGGCCGGTGGTAGCGCCTAGATGGAGTCCTTCAGGTTCTTGGCAGCCTTGAAGGCGGGCGCGCGCTTGGCGGCGATCTGGATGGTCGCGCCGGTGGCGGGATTGCGGCCCATGCGGGCGCCCCGCTCACGCGTCTCGAACTTGCCGAAGCCGCCAATAGAGACCTCGCCGCCACCCTGGAGCTCGCCTGCGATGAGGCCCTGCCCGGGAACGGTGCTGAAGATCGCATCAACGACCTCAGCAGCCTTGGCTTGCGTGATCTCGGTCTTCCTGGCCAGTGCGGCCACCATCTCGGTCTTGTTCATGGCAATCTGCCCTCCTGAACAGTCGAAACTGGTAAGAGACTATAGCGCATTAGCGCTTTCGTCACCTGTCTCCGTCAACTGATCAGGGGGAAGGGAGCGGCTGCGGGGAGGCGCGGGTATCATCTGCGGCCTGCCGCAAAGTGCGGGCCGAGCCCCCGGCGGGTGGAGGGAACCAGGCGTGCGACCGACAAGCGACGAGCTGATCGTGGGAATCCGCAACGTGCTGGAGGACGTGCTCATCCCGGAGCTGCAATCGGACTGGGCGCAGGCGATGGGCACGCAGATGGCGCTCATGCTGCAGCACCTGGAGGGGCGCACCGAACGCGAGCCGGACTTCCTGGCGGGTGAGAACGCAAAGCTCGAGGCCGTGCTCGCGAAGGCGAACGCCGCCCTGGGGGAGGACGCCGTGGCGGCGCCGGCGGCGCCGGCGGATGAGGGGCTGGAGCGGCTGCGCGCACACAACGAGGCCCTGCGCCAGGCGATCACCGACGCTATCCACGCCGCCTACGACCAGGGCGACTACGGCTTCCACGACCTTCCCGCGGACCGGCTCGGGATCACGGACGACCTGATGGAGATCGCGACGCGGCAGGCGGAGTTCTGGCAGCCGATCGGGTTCACCTACCCGGGAAGGCAGCGGAGGTAGGCGATGCCGTACCAGCCGGAGGTTCGCAAGGACGACGCAGCCGCCTTCCTCTCCGACGCGCTCGGCAAGCCGGTGCAGGTGGTGGAGCTGAAGCGGCTCGCCTCGGGGCAATCGCGGGAGACGCTGGTGGTGAAGACGGACCAGCCGGACGAGGCCGAGCTCGTCTTCCGCATCGAGCAGGGCGGAGTGCTGGGCACCTCCAGCGAGCCGGAGTTCAAACTGCTGCAGGCGTTGCACGGGGGGCCGGTGCCGGTGCCGAAACCGCGCTGGCTGGTGGAAGACCCACAGTGGTTCGGCTACCCCTTCATGGTCACGGAACGGGTGGAGGGGGACGGCAGCTTCGGCTACCTGGCGGAGCCGGAGAAGGCGCAGACGATCCTGCGGACCTACATCAAGTCGATCGGGGAGATGCACCGCTACTCGTGCGAGGAGCTGGGACTGCACGAGCTCGGCATCCCCAAGGACACCCGCCAGAGCACGCTCGAGCAGCTCGACCTGTGGACCGATCGCTACGAGCGCTACCGCTACGTGCGGGAGCCGCTGCTGGAAGAGGCGATCGCGTGGCTGCGCCGCAACATCCCGGAGCCGAAGCGTCCGGTGCGCCTGAACCACGGCGACCTGAGCGCCGGGAACTTCATCCTGCACGAAGGGAAGATCATGGCCCACGTCGACTGGGAGTGGTCGAACCTGGGCGACCCGATGGAAGACGTGGCCTTCTTCGCCTACATCAAGGGGCGGATGTTCGGGCCGCCGGAGCCGATCCTCGACCTGCTGCGAGAGGTAGAGGAGTTCGAGATCGGCGGTGACGAGCTGCTCTACTGGGAAATCTTCAACTACTTCAAGGCAGCTTGCGCGAACATCGCGACGCTGAAGGTGTTCAACGAAGGGCGCAACTACGGCCTGAACATGGTGGCGATCGGGACCGGCGGCTTCCTGGGATTCACGCGACGCACAGCGGAAGCGCTGCGAACCGCTTCCGGGTAAGCGAACCGACACGACTCGGTAAAGGGAACTGGCCGGAACTTGACCGGACGCGTAGACTCGGGCGGCCATATACCCATGGAACCGAAGGGGGACTCATGAGGAAACTACGCTTTGGCCTCCTCGCTGCCGCAGTGGTAGCGATAGTGGCACTGGTCGCGGTGGCATGCGGCGACGACGACGGAGACGGCGGCGGCGAAGGCCGCGGCAACACGGTCCAGACCATCAAGGACCGCGGGGAGCTCAAGTGCGGCGTCAAGCAGACGCAGCCGCTCTTCGGGTTCCGCGAGGCGGACGGCACGGTCGTCGGCTTCGACATCGAGTTCTGCAAGGCTCTTGCGGCCGCGGTTTTGAAGGACCACACGAAGGTCGAGTACATCGACGCTTCGGACGCGTCCACGCGCTTCGAGCTGCTGAACGAGGAAGAGATCGACGTGCTCATCCGCACGACGACGATCACGGCCTCGCGTGACCGTGAGCTGGGCGTGGACTTCGCCCAGACGACGTTCTACACGGGCCAGGGCTTCGCGGTTCGCACCGACTCCGGGATCGACTCGACCTCGGACATGGGCGACGCGATCATCTGCGTGCAGACCGGTACGACCACCGAGCAGAACGTGGCCGACCACTTCACGGACATCGGCCTCGAGTACGACCCGCAGGGCGGCCTGAGCCAGGACGTGGCCGACGCGTTCTTCTCCGGGCGCTGTGACGTGTTGACGGCGGACGCTTCGGACCTCGCTTCGCGCATCGCCGTTCGCGACGACGCAGCCGACTACAAGATCCTTCCGCAGATCATCTCGAAGGAGCCGCTCGCTCCCGGCGTGCGGGACTACGACAGTGAGTGGAAGGACGTAGTGAACTGGGTCGTCCACGGCCTGATCAGGGCCGAGGAGATCGGCATCACGAAGGCGAACGTGGCGCAGATGGCGGCGGACCCGCCGAACACTGAGGTCGCGCGCCTGCTCGGCGTCCCGTTCCAGGGCGGCGAGGTAGCGGCACTCGGCTTCGACAGTGTTGACCCGCAGTTCATCCAGCGGGCCATCGCGGCCGTCGGCAACTACGGCGAGATCTACGACCGCACCATCGGGGACAACATTCCTCGCGCGTGCACGCTCAATGACCTCGTCATCAACAACTCCGGCTGCCCCGACGGGCAGGGCGGCATCCAGTACGCGCTGCCGTACCGCTAGACCACCCCACTGAGAGCCCTTCGGGGTTCGCAGAGGCAACTAGACGAAGGGGGCGCCCAGTGGGCGCCCTCTTTGTGTCTCCTCGTGTCCCCATAACTTTGCCCCACTTTTGCCTCCGATCCCGTTATTCTTGCGGCTGCGTTCTGGTGACGCCCCGGGGGAAGGGGTAGCAATGACCCAGCAGGCGCCAGGCATCCAGGCGGCCGTGCCCGAGACACGGGCGCACGGCGGCCTGCAGCCAGGTGACGGCCCATGGCAGTAGCGGCGGGCAACGCGCCACCACCATCGTCGGACGTCCCGCTGCTCTACCGGCGCGGAGTTCGCCGGCTGCTGACGCAGGGCATCTACGTGGCCCTGACGGCCGTGGTGATCGGGTACGTCTACACGTCGCTCGACCTGCGCGAGTTCGGCTTCGGGTTCCTGAACGAGCCGGCGGCCTTCAAGGTCGGCAACCAGTGGCTCACGGACGTCGACGGCGTCACGAACTCGCGCATCACGATGTATCTGGTCGGCGTGTGGTCGTCGTTGCGGGCGGTGCTCGTGGCGATCGCGCTCTCGACGGTGATTGGCGTGCTGATCGGCGTCGCGCGGCTGTCCTCGAACTGGCTCGTGGCGCAGATGGCGATGCTGTACGTGGAGATCTTCCGGAACACGCCGCTGCTGGTGCAGGTGGTGCTGGTCTACACGATCCTGCTCATCGGGGCCCCGCTCATCGAGAACGTCGTCAACGTGGGCGACTTCTTCTTCATCTCGAACCGCGGGATGGCGATGCCCTGGCCGGTGCCGGACTCGGGGTTCTGGGGTACGCCGGACTGGTTCGTGGGGGTGTGGGTGGCGGCGCTGATCGCGATCGGGGTCGTGGCTCAGCGGGTGCGAGCCGACCGGCAGGGCCGAGAGCGGGAGACCGGCCAGCCGCACTACCCCAACCGCTGGGCGCTGGGGGTGTTCGCGGTGGGCGCGGTGGTCTCGTTCTTCGCGCTGGGGGCGCCGGTGAGCATTGACGAGCCGGTCATCGTCGGCACGCACTACATCGAGGGGATGGTGATGGAGCCGGAGTTCACCGCGCTGGTGGCGGGGCTCACGCTCTATACGAGCGCCTTCATCGCCGAGATCGTGCGCGGCGGCATCCAGGCGCTTCCCAGGGGGCAGACGGAAGCGGCGAACGCAGTCGGCCTCTCGGCCTACCAGCGGCTGACGCTGGTGATCCTTCCGCAGGCGCTGCGACAGATCATTCCCTCGGTCACGAACCAGTACCTCAACATCAACAAGAACTCGTCGCTGGCGTACGCGGTGCTGTACGACGACCTCTTCCGGGTCGCGAACATCGTGCAGAACAAGGCCGGGCACGCGCTCGAGATGTTCTTCGTCATCATCGTCACCTACATGCTGATCTCGTTCGCGATTTCGGTGGTGATGAACTTCTTCAATGCGCGCGTAACGGCGCAGAGGATCTAGGGAGGGTGCGCTGATGGTCGACATGCCGGCACAGAACCCGCAGCGCATCGTGCTGCCGCCCCACCGTGAGCGGGCGCGGCGGCCACGGATCGTGCGCTTCCGCGAGTGGGCGCGCCGTAACCTCTTCAACTCGCGGGCGGGCACGGCCCTGACGATCATCACGGCCGCGATCCTCGCGCTGATCGTCTACGGGGTCGTCTACTTCGTGTTCGTCGACGCGAACTGGCGGGTGATCACGGAGAACCGCTGGCTGCTGTTCGCGGGCGGCTACCCGATGGACCAGGAGTGGCGACTGTGGTTCAGCGTCATGTTCGTGTTCCTGCTCATCGGGCTGACCTACGGCACGTGGGCGAGCCTGGGGCGGCGGGACCACCTCTTCATCGTCCTGGCCTCGGGTTTCGCGATCCTCCTGCTGGCGCACGGTGGCGCGGCCATCTGGTCGACCATCTGGTACCTGATCGCGGTCGGACTGCTGTACGCCGGCTACGCGGTCATGATCCGGATGCCGCGGGACGCGAGCCGGGGGCGGACGCTGCAGCAGCGCAGCGTGGCCGGGCTGCTGATCGCGGCGCTGCCGATCGTGCTGATCGTGCTGCTGGCCTTCGGTGGGGCGCGACCGCGCGAGCTCGAGGGGTTCGTGCTGAACCTGGTGCTGGCGCCGGTGGGCATCGCGGGAGGCCTCATCATCGCCATCCCGCTGGCGCTCGGGCGGGCGTCACGGATGCGAGCGATCTCGTGGACGTGCACCACCTACATCGAGGTGGTGCGAGGGGCGCCGCTGCTGGGCTGGCTCTTCGTGGCGCTGTTCATCCTCGACGACGTGATCGGGGGCGAGCTGATCGTGCGGGCGATGGTGGTGCTGGCGGTGTTCACGGCGGCATACATGGCCGAGTACATCCGCGGTGCCCTGCAGGCGCTCCCGCACGGCCAGTCAGAGGCGGCGCACGCCGTGGGCCTGAACCAGTTCCAGTCGATGCAGCTCATCGTCATGCCGCAGGCGTTACGTATCTCCATCCCGCCGATGGTCGGGCAGGCCATCTCCATCTGGAAGGACACGACGCTGGTAACGGTCATCCTGCCGCTGCGGGAGCTGAAGGGGAACGCCGATTCGGCGATCGCCCAGTTCGAGTTCACACCCGACCGGATCGAGGCGTACGTGTTCGTAGCCGTGGTCTTCTGGGTCGTGGCGTTCATCATGTCGCGCATTTCGCAGCGCGTTGAAGGCTCGCTGGGCATCGGCGAGCGCTAGCATCTGAGGGGGAAGCCCGATGACGACCGAAACCGAAGCCACGCCCACCAGGGACCTCGAGTCCATGGACGACATCATCATCGCCGAGAACGTCGACAAGTGGTTCGGCGACTTCCAGGCGCTGGACAACATCTCGATGCGGATCAAGGAGCACGAGATCGTCGTGGTGCTGGGGCCGTCGGGGTCGGGCAAATCGACCTTCATCCGCTGCCTCAACCGCCTCGAGGAGCACGACGCCGGCCGCATCGTGATCGACGGCATCGAGATGAACGACGACGTCCGCAACCTGAACGCCATCCGCTCCGAGGTGGGGATGGTATTCCAGCAGTTCAACCTGTTCCCCCACCTCTCGGTGATGAACAACATCACGCTGGGGCCGCGCAAGGTGCGGCGCATGCCGAAGCTGGACGCGGACGCGCTGGCGATGCAGCTGCTGGAACGGGTCGGGATCCCGGAGCAGGCGGAGAAGTACCCGGCTCAGCTCTCGGGTGGCCAGCAGCAACGCGTGGCGATCGCGCGGGCGCTGGCGATGCAGCCGAAGATCATGCTCTTCGACGAGCCGACCTCGGCGCTGGACCCGGAGATGATCAAGGAAGTGCTCGACGTGATGCAGGAGCTGGCGCGCTCGGGCATGACGATGATCGTGGTGACCCACGAGATGGGGTTCGCGCGCGAAGTTGCGGACCGCCTCATCTTCTTCGATGAGGGCTCGCTCGTGGAGGAAGGCACGCCCCAGCACTTCTTCGAGAACCCGCAAGAGGACCGCACAAAACTCTTCCTCTCCCAAATTCTCTAGGCCGGCACACGTTCTAGCCTTCATACCGATCTCCGCCGCGAGGGGTGGCGGTGTTGCAGAGCGCCTCTCTGTCCAACCGTGCAGGGCGGTGCCGCGTGGGGTGTTTTTCTGGGCCGGAGTACGTTCGAGCCTTCCCGCCGATCTGCGCCGCGAGGGGTAAACGCGGTGCCGGGCCAGTGCCGGGGTGGGCGTGGGTGCGGCTGCGGGGCAAAGTCCGTACGATTCCCCGACCACGCCCGCCCGCGGGCGACTGGAGTGAATCGCCATGTCCGTTGCCGACTTCAACCTGATCGCGCCCGAGACCCTGGAGTGCCCGTACCCGTTCTATGAGGCGCTGCACGCCGAGGCGCCGGTCCACTTCGTGCCCGAGCTGGGGATGGCCGTGGTGAGCACGTACGAGCTGCTGTCCGAGGTCGTGCACGACCCGATCACGTACTCCTCGTCCATCCCGACGGGGCCGGCCGACCTGGTGATGCAGCAGGACGAGGACGTGGACGAGGAGCTGAAGATGCTCCGCGAGACCACGAATCGGGCAAGCGCGCCCACGCTCCTGGCGGCCGACCCGCCCTATCACATGCGCTACCGCTCGCTCGTGAACAAGGCCCTCTCGGCGCGGCGGGTGGCCAGCATGGAGGGCTACGTACGCGAGATCGTGACCGGGTTGATCGACGAGTTCATCGACGACGGCAAGGTCGATTTCACGAAGCAGTTCGCCGATGAGGTGCCGATGGCGGTGATCGCCGACCAGATCGGGGTGCCGCGGAAGGACCTGAAGGACTACAAGGCGCGTGCGGACGCGGCCATCGGGGGCATCGAGCGACAGATTCCCCCGGAGGAGGAACGCTCCATCCTGAAGGCGGG
>VXRS01000180.1:13121-15868 GCA_009838385.1 Dehalococcoidia bacterium
GAGCTGACGAAAGTCCAGGACGACCCTTCGCTGATCACGAACATGGTGGAGGAGACGTTGCGGGTGGAGACGCCCGTGCGGGCCCTGTTCCGCCGCACCACGAAGCCGGTCACGCTCGGCGGCGTGGATCTCCCCGAGGGTCAGCTGATGATGCTGATCTACGCGGCCGCAAACCGCGACGAATGCCAGTTCGCGGACGCGGCGGCGTTCGAGGTGGAGCGAGAGAACGCGCGCGAGCAGATGGCGTTCAGCGCGGGGCCGCACTACTGCGTGGGCGCGGCGCTGGCGCGCTTGGAGATCCGCGTGGCGTTCGAGGAGGTCGTGAAGCGGATGACGAACTTCCGTCTGGACCCGGACCACCCCGCTCCGACGCACCAGCCGAGCTACATCCTGCGGGGCCTGAACAACCTCCACATCCTGTTCGACAAGGCCTAGCGGCTCTTCTAGAAGGGCTCGTTCATCCCACCCGGGTGCTTGCGTGAAGGCGCGTTAGCACTCTCTTGACATGAGTGCTAACTCACGGCATACTCTTCTCAGACTTCACAAAGATATTGTGAGAGGAGTGCTAAGGAAGATGGCAGGCATGGTCCGATACGACCCCTTCGATTCGCCCCGTGAGTTCATGGAGCGCTTCTTCAACCGCGCGTTCGCGACTACCGAGGCGAGCGGGTACGACGAGGGCGCCCTCGGCGTCGACATCTCCGAGACCGACCAGGAGCTGATCGTGCGCGCCTCCCTCCCCGGCTTCGCCGAGGACGAGATCGACGTGCAGCTCCACCAGGGTGTGCTCTCCATCAAGGCCGAGCACACGGTGAGCGAGGCGCACGAAGACGAGCGCTACCACCGGCGCGAGCGGCGCTGGTCGACGCTGAGCCGGCGGCTGGCTCTCCCGGGCGTGCTCCATGACGCCGACGTGAACGCCGACCTGAAGAACGGCGTGCTCACGCTGCGCATCCCGGTGCCGGCGGCGGCGAAGCCGAAGCAGATCAAGATCGCGACGAGCTAGCCTCTCGCGATCACCATCCCTCCCGAGGAAAGGGCCGCCCAGGCGGCCCTTTTCTCTTGCCCGCGATCAGCCGTCGCGCGGAGGGCGCGGGAGCCAGGTGTGGTCCATGTCGAAGTAGTCGGACCAGCGGGCGATCTTGCCGTCGCGGATGACGAAGACGCCGCAGACGGGCACGTCCCAGCGCTTCCCGGCGACCTCGAAGCTGTCGGTGCGCTCGTTGAGGACGACATCGCCGTTGGCGGCCTGGTGGTGGACGACCCAGCCGAGATTCTTGCTGCCGCGCTCCTCGTCGGGGGCGCCCCCGCCACCGAGCATGGTCGCGATGTTGGCGCCGCCCTCGATCGGGGGCAGGGGGATGTTGTGGTAGACGGCATCGTCGGTGAAGTAGGGGGCCATGGCCTCGGTGGTGAGGTAGGCGGCGTCCCACTCCCTGCAGAAGCGGGTGACGAGCTCGTCGTTGGCGCGTTCCTGTTCGTCCATGCGGGGTCTCCTTCGGCTCGCGGTTTCGCGCGGATGGTACCGCGCGGGACGGGGCGGGGAGCGGCGCGCTAAGCTCCCCGCCAACATCCACGAGGAGGAGCGCCATGCGCTTGCAGGACAAAGTCGCGATCGTCACGGGCGGGGGACAGGGCATCGGTCGGGAGTACAGCCTGCGGTTCGCCGCAGAGGGCGCATCGGTCGCGGTCGCCGATCTCCGGGCGGAGGAGGCGAAGGAGGTGGAGTCGGAGATCGAGGCGACGGGCGCCTCGGCGCTCGCCATCCACGCCGACGTCGCGGACGAGGCGGGGGCGGCGAAGATGGTGGCGGACACGGTCGAGCGCTTCGGGCGGGTCGACATTCTCGTGAACAACGCCGCTATCTACTACGACCTGGAGGTGGGTGACCCGAGCATCGACTACCTGCGGCGGGTGCTGGACGTGAACCTGGTGGGCATCCTCGTGTGCGGGAGGGCGGTATTCCCGCAGATGAAGGAGCAGGGCGGCGGCTCCATCATCAACATCTCGTCGATCGCCTCCTACATGTTCAACAAGCCGCCGGGGGAGGTGGAGAACTTCCCCAACTACGCCTACGGGCTCTCGAAGTCGGGGGTGGTGTACCTGACGAAGTCGATGGCGAAGACGGCGGGGCCCTCGAACATCCGCGTGAACGCGATCGCGCCGGGCGTGACGATGACGGACGCGACGAGGCGCGTCGTTCCGGAGGCGTTCGCGGAGCACATGCGGCAGCAGGCGGCGCTGGGCACGTCGCTCGAGCCTGGCGACCTTACGGGCACGGCCGTGTTCCTGGCCTCGGACGAGAGCCGGATGATGACCGGCCAGACGCTGATCGTCGACGCCGGCATCTACGCGAACGGCTGACGCGTGTCGGGCGAACTCCTCGAGGGCAGGGTCGCGATCGTCACGGGCGGGGCGATGGGGATCGGGCGCGCCTGCGTGGAGGCGCTGGCGGCCGAGGGCGCCAGTGTGGTGACGTGCGACGTGCGGCCGCTGGCGGAAGAGGTCGCGGACGAGGTGACGGCGCAGGGCAAGGGTGAGGTGGTGGGGCTGGTCGGCGATGTCTCGGAGCCAGAGGATGTCTACGCGACGGTCGACCTGGCGACGGAGCGATTCGGTGGGGTCGACATCCTCGTGAACAACGCCGCCGTCTGGGGAGACCACACGGTTCGGGACCCCCGGAGCAAGGCGCTGCGGGAGTACGAGTCGATCATGGGGACGAACCTGCGGGGGTGCTTTCTCTTCGG
>VXRS01000286.1 GCA_009838385.1 Dehalococcoidia bacterium
TCGAGCATTTCGGGGATGGCGGCCCAGCGGAGGAGGGGCAGATAGACGCGCTCTTCCATGTCGACCAGGTGGGAAACCTGCTCGTGGATGGACCATTCCGCGGAGTCGGGGGTCCAGTGGTGTTGGTCACCGGGGAGGTCGCGCACGGCCCAGGAAAGGTCGGCGGTGGTGGCGCGGAGCCGGGCAACCAGCTGTGTGCGGTATTCCGCAGTAAGGCTCACGCCACCTGAGTATAGCCACGGATGCGCAGTGGACCAGTGGGGGGAGCCCCTAGACGAGCTCGAGGGGCTCGCCCTCGAAGGTGCGCGAGCCGCGGCGCAGCTCGATGAGCTCGCCGACTTTGACCACGCAGTCACCCACAGGGACGTCCTGGACGCCGCAGACGTTGCAGGCGCCGTGGTGGCAGTCGCCGACGGTGTGCTCGCGGAAGACATCGCGCCACTGGCCGCGCAGGTAACTCTTGTTGACGCCGCTGGCGACGTGGTCCCAGGGGAGGGGGGCGAAGGTGTCCCACTCCTCGTGCGCGAACCAGTCCGCATCGACGCCGGCGGCGGCGAAGGCGTCGTCCCAGAGCTCGGGGCGGAAGTGCTCGCTCCAGGCGTCGAAGGTAGCGCCGGCACGCCAGGCGTGCTCGACGGCCTCGGCGACGCGGCGGTCGCCGCGGCTGAGGACGACCTCTATGCGACTGTCGGCGGGGTCGTTCCAGCTGAAGTCGACGCCGGCGGCGCGGCAGCCGTCCTTGAGCAGGCGGTGCTTGGGCGTGAGCTCGTCGGCTGTGTCCTGGCGGGCCCACTGGAAGGGCGTGTGCGCCTTGGGCACATGGTTACTGGTGCTGACGCGCACGCGCGCGCGCTTGCCGGCGTGCTCGCGGCCGATCTCCTTCACGTGACGGCCAAGATCGACGATGCCCTCGACGTCGTCGAGCGTCTCGGAGGGGAGGCCGACCATGAAGTACATCTTGACGCTGGTCCAGCCGCGGGCGAAGGCGTTCGAGGCTGCGCCGTAGAGGTCGTCCTCGCTGACGAGCTTGTTGATAGCGTTGCGGAGGCGCTGGCTGCCGGCCTCGGGGGCGAGCGTGAGCGTGTGCTTCTTGCCCTTCGCGATGGCGTTGGCGACATCGACGGAGAAGCTGTCGACGCGCGTGCTGGGGAGGGAGATCTTGAGGTCGGGGAAGGTGGACGTGAGGGATTCGACCATGGGCACGATGCGGCTGTGGTCGGTGGTGCTGAGGGAGAGCAGGGACAGCTCCTCGTAGCCGGTGTTCGCGAGGAGCTGGCGGGTGGCCTCGACGACCTCCTCGGGGCTGCGCTCGCGCGTGGGGCGGTAGATCATGCCCGCCTGGCAGAAGCGGCAGCCCTGCGTACAGCCGCGCTGGATCTCGACGGCGGCGCGGTCGTGGACGGTCTGGAGGAAGGGCACGATCGGCTTCGTGAGGGCGGCGGGAAGGGCCTCGACGACGCGGCGCTGGACGACGGGCGGGGCAGCCGGGTCGGTGGGCTCGAGGGCGGCGAAGTGGCCGAGCTCGTCGTAGCGCGCCTCATAGAAGGCGGGGACGTAGACACCGGGCATGGCGAGCAGGTCGCGCAGGCGAGCGGAGCGGGGGGCGCCGTCGCGCTTCCAGGCGCGGACGAGGTCGGCGAGTTCGCCGATGGCGTCTTCGCCCTCACCGAGGACGAAGGCGTCGATGTAGGGGGCGAGGGGCTCGGGGTTGAAGGCGCAGCTTCCGCCCGCGACAACGATGGGGTCGTCCTCGCCACGGTCGCGGGAGCGCGGGGCAATTCCCGCGAGGTCGAGCATGTTGAGGATGTTCGTGTAGGTGAGCTCGTACTGGAGGGTGAAGCCGAGGATGTCGAAGTCGCGCAGGGGGTGCCGGGTCTCGAGGCTCCAGAGCGGGGCGCCCTCGCGGCGCATCTCCGCCTCCATGTCGGGCCAGGGAGCGAAGGCGCGTTCGCAGACGACATCGTCCTGGCGGTTGAGGAGGTCGTAGAGAATGCCGAGGCCCATGTTCGACATGCCGATGTCGTAGGCATCGGGGTAGGCGAGGGCGATGCGGACGCCGGCGGCGTCCCAGTCCTTCGTGACGGAGTTCCACTCGCCGCCGGTGTAGCGACCGGGCTTCGTGACACGGGCGAGCAGGTGGTCGATCGCGACTGTCATCGTTCCTCTCGCGGCGGGGTGAGCCGCGCCACTCACATGGTAGCGGGCGTCGGTGTAGTGTGCGGCCATGCAGGTCGACGCCGTGGTGGTCGCAGCCGGGCGCTCCACGCGCTTCGGGGAGGGGGACAAGCTGCTGGCCGACCTGAATGGGCGGCCGGTGATCGCGTGGTCGCTGGCGGCCCTGGCGGCAGCGGAATCGGTCGGGCGGGTCGCGATCGTGGGGCGGGAGGACTTGCTGGGGGCACTGGAGGCAATCGGGCAGGAGGTGCTGGGGGACGGGCTGGCAGCGGTGGTGGCCGGGGGCGCGAGGCGCCGGGACAGTGTGGAGGCGGGGTTGCGGGCGGTGTCGAGCGACTACGTCGCCATTCACGACGGTGCGCGTCCGCTGGTGACGCCCAACCTGATCAACGCGTGCGTGGCAGAGGCGGAGCGGGCGGCGGGGGCAATCCTGGTGGAGCCGGTGACGGACACGATCAAGGAGGTGGAGGGGGCGACCATCGTGGCGAGCCCCGACCGGGGGCGTCTACGGGCGGCGCAGACGCCACAGGTGGTGCGTCGCGAGGCGTGGCTGGAGGCGGCAGCGCTCTCGGAGGGGGACGAGACGGACGACGCGGCGATGCTGGCGCGGGCGGGGCTGGAGGTGCGGGTGGTCGAGGGCGACCCCGCTAATTTGAAGGTGACACGGCCGATCGACCTGACGCTGGCGCGGGCACTACTGGCGGAGCGGGGGGAAGGCTGATGCGAGTCGGGATCGGGGAGGACCTGCATCGCGTGGAGGAAGGCGGTCCCCTCATGCTGGGCGGGGTGGCGATCGAGGGAGCGGTGGGGCTGGCCGGTCACAGCGACGCGGACGTACTGCTGCACGCGATCACGGACGCGGTACTGGGGGCGGCGGGGAAGGGCGACCTCGGCGCGCACTTTCCCAGCTCGGACGATCGCTGGGCGGGGGCGGACAGCAGGGTGTTCCTGACGGAGGCGCTGCGCATGGCGAGGGAGGACGGGTGGGTGCTGGCAAACCTCGACGCGACGGTGCGGGCGGAGCGGCCGCGGCTGGCCGGTCACCTGGCCGCGATCCGCGAGAGTGTCGCGCAGATCGCGGGGGTGGACGTATCGCAGGTGAACGTGAAGGCGAAGAGCGGGGAGGGGCTGGACGCGGTGGGGCGCGGAGAGGCGATCGGGGCGACGGCGGTGGCGTTGCTGGAAGCGGCGCCGTAGCTCGCGCTACGACGCCGCCCCAGGCAGGTTCTAGTCGGAGTCGCCGTCGCCGGCGAAGGAGGGCAGCGCGTCGGAGTCGGGCGTCTGCACCGCGACGGCCGCGCCGGCCTCGCTCTCGGCGAGCATGCGCTCCAGCTCGGCTTCCTCATCGAACTCGAGGGACTCCGGCAGGTCGAGCTCGGGGACAAACTCGCGACGGGGCACCTCGATCTCCGCGCGGGCGGGGATGAGCTTGCCGATGATGACGTTCTCCTTGAGACCGACGAGCTTGTCGATCTTGCCTTCGACGGCGGCGTTCGTGAGGACGCGCGTCGTCTCCTGGAAGGAGGCGGCGGCGAGCCACGAGCTCGTGTTGAGCGACGCCTTGGTGACGCCGAGGAGGACGGGCTGGGCGGTGGCGGGGTCGCCACCCTCGGCCACGACCCTCGCGACGATCTCCTCGAACTCGCGCCGGTCGATGAGGTCGCCGGGAAGCAGGCCGGTGTCGCCGGGGTGGTCGACACGTACGCGGCGCAGCATCTGGCGTGTGATGACCTCGATGTGCTTGTCGTTGATGTTCACGCCCTGGGAGCGATAGACCTTCTGCACCTCGTCGACCATGTAGCGGCGAACGGCGTCGCGGCCCTGGATGGAGAGGATGTGCTGGGGGTTCTTCGCACCCTCGGTGATCTGGGCGCCGGCCTCGATCGCCTCGCCCGAGCTGACGAGCAGGCGGGCGGCGGCGGGGATGGCGTACTCGCGGTCCTCGCGGTCCTCGAAGACGACCTGGAGGGTCTTGCGGCCCTTCTTGCGGACGATGCCGGGGATGCGCGAGAGGAGCTCGGTGGAGACCTCAGCGCCCTCTTCGGCGTCCTCCTTCTTGTCTTCTTCAGGGACGGCGGCGAGGACGCTGCCGGCGACGACGTGATCGCCCTCGGCGACCTGCGCCTTCGCGCCCGCGGGGATGGCGTAGTCCTCGACGATGGTATCGACGTTGGAGACGCGCACGAGGCGCTGGCCGCCGTCCTCGAGGACCTCCACGACGCCGTCGATCTCGCTGATGATGGCCTCGCCCTTGGGGGCACGGGCCTCGAACAGCTCCTCGACGCGGGGAAGACCGCTGGTGATGTCGGTGGTGCCGGCAACGCCGCCGGTGTGGAAGGTGCGCATGGTGAGCTGGGTGCCCGGCTCGCCGATGGACTGGGCGGCGATGATGCCCACCGCCGTGCGTGGCCGCACGAGCTCGCCGCGGGCGAGGTCGCGCCCGTAGCAGAGCTGGCAGATGCCGCGCTCGGACTCGCAGGACATGGGCGTGCGCACGTAGACGCGCGCCACCTCGAGCGCCTCAAGGCGCTCGGCGGCGGCCTCGTCGATCTCCTCGTTGCGGTCGACGATGATCTCGCCGGTGGCTTCATCGGTCACGGGCGCGGCGGCGTAGCGGCCGACGATGCGGTCGCGGAAGTCCTCCATGGTCTCGCGCTCATCGCGCCGCTCGATCCAGAGACCGGTGGGCACATCGCAGTCGCGGTCGCCGATGATGACGTCCTGGGAGACATCGATCAGGCGGCGGGTGAGATAGCCGGAGTCGGCGGTGCGGAGGGCAGTATCGGCGAGGCCCTTGCGGGCGCCGTGGGTGGAGATGAAGTACTCCAGCACCGTCAGCCCCTCGCGGAACGAGGCGCGGATGGGCTCGGGAATGATCTGGCCGTGGGGGTCGGCCATGAGGCCGCGCATGCCCGCCATCTGCCGGATCTGGGTGATGTTGCCCTTCGTGCCCGAGCTGGCCATGTAGTTGAGGGAGCCGTACTCGGAAAGGCTCTCGGCGATGTCGTTCTCGATGCGGCGCGTGGTCTCGCTCCACACCTCGACAGCGCCCTGGTAGCGCTCTTCCTCGGTGATGAGGCCCATCTGGTACTGGTCCTCGAGGTCGGCGACCAGCTGGTCGGCCTCGGCGATGAGCTCCTTCTTGTGGTGGGGCACCACAATCTCGTGGATGGCGATGGTGACGCCGCTCTGGGTGGCGAAGCGGAAGCCGACCTCCTTGATGCGGTCGACGACCTCGGCGGTCGCCTCACTGCCGAGCTCGCGGTAGACGAGCGCGACGAGCCGCCGCAGGGCGGGGCGGTCCATCGTGTAGTTCTGGAAGGGGAGGTCCTCCGGGAGCACCTCGTTGAAGATGATGCGTCCGATGGTGGTCTCCAGCAGCCGCGGCTCGTCCAGCGCGGCGGCGGGGCCGCCGCCATCCTCACTGTCGGCGCTGTCGGCTGAAGGCTTGTCGGTCCGCACCTTGATGGGGGCGCGCAGGTCGACGGCGCCAAGGTCGAAGGCGAGCTTGGCCTCGTCGAAGGACGCATAGATGCCCCGGGCGGGGGCGCCGTTGGCCTCGACGAAGGCGCCGCGGGCGCTCTCGCTGACCTCGGTCATGTAGTACGAGCCGAGGACCATGTCGAGGGTGGGGGTGACGGTGGGGTCGCCGCTGGCCGGAGACAGCAGGTTCTTGGTGGAGAGCAGGATCTGCCTGGCCTCGGCCACGGCCTCGCGGCTGAGCGGCACGTGCACGGCCATCTGGTCGCCGTCGAAGTCCGCGTTGAAGGCGGCGCAGACGAGCGGATGGAGCTGAACCGCGGAGCCCTCGATGAGCACCGGCTGGAAGGCCTGGATGCCGAGCCGGTGGAGGGTGGGGGCGCGGTTGAGCAGCACCGGGCGATCGGTGATCACCTCATCGAGCACGTCCCAGACTTCGGGGCGGGCGCGCTCGACAATGCGCTTGGCGCTCTTGATGTTGTGGGCGAGGCCCTTCGCCACGAGCGAGTGCATGACGAACGGCTTGAACAGCTCGAGCGCCATCTTCTTGGGCAGGCCGCACTGGTGCAGCTTGAGCTCGGGGCCAACCACGATGACGGAGCGGCCCGAGTAGTCGACGCGCTTGCCGAGCAGGTTCTGGCGGAAGCGCCCCTGCTTGCCCTTGAGCATGTCGCTGAGGCTCTTCAGCTTGTGGTTGCCGCTGCCGCTGACGGCACGCCCGCGGCGGCCGTTATCGACGAGGCTGTCGACGGCCTCCTGCAGCATGCGCTTCTCGTTGCGGATGATGATCTCGGGAGCGCCGAGGTCGAGCAGCCGCTTCAGACGGTTGTTGCGATTGATGACGCGGCGGTAGAGGTCGTTCAGGTCGCTGGTGGCGAAACGTCCGCCATCGAGCTGGACCATGGGGCGCAGCTCCGGCGGGAGCACTGGCAGGACCTCGAAGATCATCCAGTCGGGCTTGTTGCCAGACTCGATAAGGTCCTCGACGACCTGAAGACGCTTGGTCGCCTTCTTGCGGCGCTGGCCGCTGGCGGAGGCGAGCTCGGTCTTGAGCTTGGCGCGGAGAGCGTCGAGGTCGAGCCGCTCGAGGACGCTGAGGACGGCCTCGGCGCCCATGGCCGCCTTGAAGACGTGCCCGAACATGTCGGAGAGCTCGCGGTAGCGGGTCTCGGTGAGGAGCTCGATGCGGTCGCTGCGGACCGGGTCGACGATGTCCTCGAGGTCGTTGAGGCGCTCCTGGAACTGCTCCTCGGTCTCCTTGCGGATCTCGGCGGCGCGCTCCTGGATGGGGTTGAGCTCGTCGTAGACGAGCGCCTTGGCTTCTTCCATGGCGCTCTCGACGACAGCCTTCTCGGCGGCGATGAGCTTCTTCGTCTCCTTGTCGAAGGCGGTGAGCTTCTTGCGGCCCTCGCGCTCGAGCTTGTTGCGGGCGGTCTTGGTCATCTTGTCGCCGGTGGCGACGATGACCTCGCCCTGGAAGACGTAGTCGCGCTCGGTGAGCTCGCCGATGATCTCGTTGGCGGCCTCGACGTTGCGCGCAGCCTCGGCCTCGATCGCATCGCGGGTGGCGGCGCGCTCCTCTTCGAGCTTCGCAACCTGCTCGTCGCGCTTGGCCTCGAGCTCTTCCTGGGCGGCCACGAGCTGCAGCTCGAGGCGCTCACGCTCCGGGGTAATGTCGGCGAGGCGATCGTCGATGGCGCGCGCGAGTTCCTTCTGGAGGTTCTCGATCTCGAAGTCGCGGTGGGTGTCGTCGACCGAAGTGATCATGTACTGGGCGAAGTAGAGGACGCGCTCGAGGTTCCGCGGGGAGATGTCGAGCAGCAGGCCGAGCTTCGAGGGCGTGCCCTTGACGAACCAGATGTGGCTGACGGGGCTTGCCAGCTCGACGTGGCCCATGCGCTCACGGCGCACCTTGGCGCGCGCGACCTCGACGCCGCACTTGTCGCAGATGATGCCCTTGTAGCGGACGCGCTTGTACTTGCCGCAGTAGCACTCGAAGTCCTTCGTGGGACCGAAGATCTTCTCGCAGAAGAGGCCGTCCTTCTCCGGCTTCAGCGTGCGGTAGTTGATGGTCTCCGGCTTGGTGACCTCACCGTAGGACCAGGAGCGAATCTGGGAGGGGCTGGCGAGCCCGATGCGGACCTGGTTGAAGTCATTGACTTCGAGCATTGAAGAGATCCTCCGATTCGAATCCGGAAAGGTTGATGCCGAGCTCGGGCAGCTCTCCGGCCGTCTCCTCGGTAAAGGAGACACTGCCCGAATCGTTGGAGACGTCGATGGAGAGACCGAGGCTCTGGAGCTCCTTGACGAGCACCTTGAAGGACTCGGGAACGCCCGGTTCGAGGACGTCCTCGCCCTTGACGATGGCCTCGTACGTCTTGACGCGTCCGACGACGTCGTCGGACTTCACGGTGAGGAGTTCCTGGAGGATATGGGCGGCGCCGTAGGCCTCGAGCGCCCAGACCTCCATCTCGCCGAAGCGCTGGCCGCCGAACTGCGCTTTGCCGCCCAGCGGCTGCTGGGTGATGAGGGAGTAGGGGCCCGTGCTGCGGGCGTGGATCTTGTCCTCGACCAGGTGGATGAGCTTGAGCATGTAGATGTAGCCGACGGTGACGGGCTGGTCGAACGGCTCGCCGCTGCGGCCGTCGTAGAGGGTGGTCTTTCCGAAGAGGGGCGGCACCGCGCCGGTCTCGGTGAAGATGCGCTGGGTCTCTTCCTCAAGGGCCTCGATGGTGGCGGACTTCCTCGGCTTGGCGCCGGCCTGCTTGAGCCAGATCTCGAGGCAGGCGCGCTTGGCGGCCCCCTTCTCGGGCTGCTCGAAGATGGGGCCGGGGTCGTAGCCGTGTTCCTTGAGCCACTCGGCGGCGACGGGCTCGTCGAAACCGTAGTCGCGCGGGTCGATGTAGTAGACGGCGCCGCTCTCGGCGGCCATCCAGGCACGCGCCAGCGAGTCGTCGAGGTCGCCGTCGTCGGCGCCGTCGAAGACGGGGGTGCTGGCGCGGAAGCCGAGCGCCCGGGCGGCCCAGCCGAGGTGCGTCTCGAGCACCTGGCCGATGTTCATGCGGCTGGGGACGCCGATGGGGTTGAGGATGATGTCGACGGGGGTGCCATCGGGGAGGTAGGGCAGGTCCTCGCGGGGGAGGATGCGGCTGATGACGCCCTTGTTGCCGTGGCGCCCGGCCATCTTGTCGCCCTCGGCGATCTTGCGGCGCTGGGCGGTGCTGACGCGCACGAGCTTGTTGACGCCGGCGGGCAGGCCCTCGTGGTCCTCGCGGCTGAAGACGCGGACATCGATAACCTTGCCGCGCTCACCGTGGGGGAGGCGCAGGCTGGTGTCCTTCACCTCGCGGGCCTTCTCGCCAAAGATGGCGCGGAGGAGCTTCTCCTCGGCGGTCAGCTCGGTCTCGCCCTTGGGGGTGATCTTGCCGACGAGAATGTCGCCCTCGCGGACCTCGGCGCCGATGCGGATGATGCCTTCCTCATCGAGGTTGGCGAGCGCTTCCTCGCCGACGTTGGGGATATCGCGCGTGATCTCCTCGGCGCCGAGCTTGGTGTCACGCGCCTCGATCTCGTGTTTCTCGATGTGGATCGAGGTGAACTTGTCCTCGCGGACGAGGTTCTCGCTGATGATGATGGCGTCCTCGAAGTTGTAGCCCTCCCAGCTCATGAACGCGCAGAGCACGTTCTGGCCGAGGGCGAGCTCGCCGCCCTGGGTGCTGGAGCTATCGACGAGGGGCTGGTTCTCCTGGACGCGCTCGCCACGGAAGACGAGCGGGCGCTGGTTGAGGCAGGTGCCCTGGTTGGAGCGCTGGAACTTGATCAGCGGGATGCGGGCCGTCCCGAGGTTCTCGTCGTCGTAGCGAACGATGACCTGGGTCCCGGAGGCCTCGATGACCTCGCCGTCGCCCTCGGCAACGAGGACGTGGCCGCTGTCGATGGCAGTGCGGCCCTCCATGCCCGTGCCCACGAGCGGGGCCTCGGGGCGAACGAGGGGGACGGCCTGGCGCTGCATGTTCGAGCCCATGAGGGCGCGGTTCGCGTCGTCGTGCTCGAGGAAGGGGATGAGCGAGGCGGCGACGGAGACCATCTGCTTGGGCGAGACGTCAAGGAAGTCGATTTCGTGCGGGGCGACGAGCTTGAACTCCTCGTTGACGCGGACCTCGACGCGCTCATCGAGCACGCGGCCATCTTCGCCGACGCGGGTGTTGGCCTGACCGACCACGAAGCGATCCTCCTCGTCGGCGGTGAGATAGGTGACCTCGTCGGCGACGACTGCCTGGACGGGAACGCGCAGGCCGGCCTTCTTCAGGCGGGTGGCGGTCCTCTTGTCGACAACGGTCCCGGCGTCGGCGATGACCTTGCCGTCGGCGTCGGTCACGTCCTCGCGAGTCTCCCGGCCGACCAGCTTGGGGTCGTCGGAGGCCATCTCGCTGATGACGCGGCGGTAAGGCGTCTCGATGAAGCCGAAGTCGTTGAGGCGGCCGTAGGTCGCGAGCGAGCCGATGAGGCCGATGTTCGGCCCCTCGGGGGTCTCGATGGGGCAGATGCGGCCGTAGTGGCTGTGGTGCACGTCGCGCACGTCGAAGCCGGCGCGGTCGCGGGAAAGGCCGCCGGGGCCGAGGGCGCTGAGGCGGCGCTTGTGGGTCAGCTCGGCCAGCGGGTTGGTCTGGTCCATGAACTGGGAGAGCTGGCTGCCGCCGAAGAACTCCTTCATGGCGGCGACCACGGGCCGGATGTTGATGAGGGCGCTGGGCGTGGCCTCCGCCGGGTCGGTGATGGTCATGCGCTCGCGCACGACGCGCTCCATGCGCACGAGACCGATGCGGAACTGCTGCTGGATGAGCTCACCGACGGCACGCACGCGGCGATTGCCGAGGTGGTCGATGTCGTCGGTGCCGCTGCGGCCGAGGTTGACGTTGATGAGCTCGCGGGTGAGCTCGATCAGGTCGATAGGGCGAAGCCAGCGCTGGTCGGTGGCATCGGCCAGAGCGAGGCGCTTGTTCAGCTTGTGCCGGCCGACGCGACCGAGGTCGTAGCGGCGGGGGTTGAAGAAGAGCTGGTTGACGAGGGAGCGGGCGTTCTCGTGGGTGGGAGGGTCGCCCGGGCGAATCTTGCGATAGAGCTCGAGGAGGGCCTCGTGCTTGTTCTCGCAGGGATCGTTGTTGCGACCACCCTCGCGGCGGCCGAGGGTAGCGGTGAGGTAGGAGAGGTCGCCCTCAACGTCGACGGCCTCGAAGAAGGCGAGGACGCGATCGTCGGTGCCGAGCACCTTCTCACACTCGCGACGGGCGGCGTCGCGGGCCTTCTCGGCGGCGGCGGTGCCTTCCTCGTCGAGGCGCTTCTGGGCGGCGAAGTACTTGGCGAACGCGGGGTTGTCGTGGTCGCCGGGGAGGAGGCCGGGCTCGTCGATCGTGCGGATGAGCACGGAGACGGGCAGCTTGCGCTTGCGGTCGATCTTGACGCTGAGGATGCGCTTCGCGGAGGTCTCGAACTCGAGCCAGGCGCCGCGGCTGGGGATGAGCTTGGCGTTGGCGAGGCGCTGGCCGCTCTGCACATCCGTCTCGACGGTGTAATAGACGCCGGGGGAGCGCACGAGCTGGCTCACGACGACGCGCTCAGCGCCGTTGATGATGAACGTGCCGCGATCGGTCATGAGAGGGAAGTCGCCGAAGAAGAGGCGCTGTTCCTTGATCTCGCCGGAGTCCTTGATGCGCAGCTCGACATCGACGAAGAGCGGCGCGGAGAAGGTCATGTCGCGTTCGCGGCATTCCTCCTGGCTGTGCTTGGGCTCGCGGAACTCGTACTCGCCGAAGATGAGGTCCATCTTCGTGCTGGTGAAGTCCTGGATCGGCGAGAGCTCGTTGAGCAGCTCGCGGAGACCCTCGCGCTTGAACCAGTCGAATGAATCGAGCTGGAGCTTGATGAGGCTGGGGATCTCGAGGACGTTCGAAATAGTGCTGAACGACTGGACGGCGAGCGGGGCGCGCTCGCCCGTCCGCGTCCCATCAAGTGTCGCGGTCATGTACAGGCGACTCCTTCAGGTCCTGGGTTCTGAATGGCACAGTTCGGCAAGGTCACGAATCGGGGGTTCTGCGCGATGGCACAGCACGCCACTCTGAGACTACGGCAAGCGCTGCCCGATGTCAACAGTTTCGGGCGCGGAAACCCTGTGTTTCCGGCCCTGGCTGCAGGTTCGGGCTAGCCGACGGCCGCCGGCGAACTCACGGGCTTGATCGTGAGCCCGTCCTCGTCGGGATCGCGGTCGATCAGGAGCCGATCGCCGGTGCCGAACTCGCCGCCCAGGAGCATCTCGCTGATCTTGTCCTCGATGTTGTCCTGGATGACACGGCGGAGCGGCCTGGCGCCGAACACCTGGTCGTAGCCCTTGTCGCCGAGCCACTCCTTTGCGGCCTCCGTCACCTCGAAGGTGACGGCCCGGAGCGCGAGGCGGCGCTCCACCTGCGACAGCTCGAGATCGACGATGCGGCGGATGTGCTCGGGCGTGAGCGCGTGGAACACGACCGTGCTGTCGACGCGGTTGAGGAACTCGGGCTTGAAGACGTTCTTCAGCTCGCTGAGCACCTTGTCCTTCATGCGCTTGTAGCGGTCCTCGTGCGTCTGCACCTCGTCCTGGGCGATGGCGAACCCGAGGTTGGAGTCGCGCTTGATGAGGTCAGAGCCGACGTTCGAGGTCATGATGAGAATGGTGTTGCGGAAGTCGACCTTGCGGCCCTTGGCATCGGCGAGGCGGCCCTCGTCGAAGATCTGGAGCAGCAGGTTGAAGACATCCGGATGCGCCTTCTCGATCTCATCGAGCAGGATCAGGCAGTAGGGGCGGCGGCGAACGGTGTCGGTGAGCTGGCCACCGTCGTCGTAGCCGACATAGCCCGGAGGAGCGCCGATCAGGCGCGCCACCGTGTGACGCTCGCTGAACTCGCTCATGTCGAGCCTGATCATGTTGTCCTGTGAGTCGAACATGAACTCGGCGAGCTGCTGGGCAAGGTAGGTCTTGCCCACGCCCGTGGGTCCGAGGAAGAGGAAGACGCCAATGGGGCGGCGCGGGTCCTTCAGCCCGGCGCGGGCGCGGCGCACGGAGCGCGCGATGGACTCGATGGCCTCGTCCTGGCCAATGACCTTGGTGCGGAGTGCGCTCTCCATCTTGAGGAGGCGGGCGCTCTCTTCGCTCGCGATCTGGGCGGCGGGGATGCCGGTCCACATGGCGACGACCTCGGCGATGTCCTCCTCGCTGACGACGGGGGTGGCGACACCACCGGTCCCCTCGCTCCACTCACCCATCTCGTCGATCTTGATCTGGACCTTCTGCTCGCGATCGGTGAGCTCGGAGGCGTACTCGAGCTGCTGGGCCTCGGTGGCCTGGTCGCGCTCGCGGCGGAGACTCTCGAGCCCCTTGAGCGCCTCCTGCATGGAGGGCGGGGTGGCGGCGCGGCGGATGCGCACGCGGCTGGAGGCCTCATCAATGAGGTCGATGGCCTTGTCGGGCAGGAAGCGCTCGGTCACGTAGCGGTCCGACATGCGGGCGGCGGCGGAGAGGGCGTCGTCGCTGATCTTGAGGTTGTGGTGCTCTTCGTAGCGTCCGCGGATGCCGCGCAGGATCTCGACCGTCTCTTCGACGGTTGGCTCATCGACGACGATCGGCTGGAAGCGGCGCTCGAGGGCGGCGTCGCGTTCGATGTGCTTGCGGTACTCGTCGAGAGTGGTAGCGCCGATGCACTGGAGCTCGCCCCGGGCGAGGGCGGGCTTGAGGATGTTGGCGGCATCGACGGCGCCTTCGGCGGCGCCGGCGCCGACGAGCATGTGGAGCTCGTCGACGAAGAGGATGCAGTTGCCCGCGGTCTTGATCTCCTCAATGACCTTCTTGAGGCGTTCCTCGAACTCGCCGCGGTACTTGGTGCCGGCGACGAGGGAGCCGATGTCGAGGGTCAGGAGGCGCTTCTCGGCCAGGGTCTCGGGAACGTCGCCGCTACTGATGCGCTGGGCGAGGAGCTCGGCGATGGCCGTCTTGCCGACGCCAGGCTCACCGATGAGCACGGGATTGTTCTTGGTGCGGCGGGAGAGGATCTGGACGACGCGCTCCAGCTCGGTGGAGCGGCCGATCACGGGGTCGAGCTGGCCGGAGGTGGCGGCGGCGGTCAGCTCGATGCCGAGCTGATCGACGGTCGGGGTGCGGCTCGCCTGGCGGGTGCCGCCGGCGGCCGTTCCGGCGGCCTGGGGGGAGGACTGGCTGAGGATGCGCGTGGTCTCGGCGCGGACGCGCTCGATGTTGACGCCGAGGCTCTCGAGGACGCCCGCGGCGATGCCCTCACCCTCGCGCACGAGGCCGAGGAGCAGATGCTCGGTGCCGATGTAGCTGTGGCCGAGGCGGCGAGCCTCGTCGACAGCAAGCTCGATGACCTTCTTGGCGCGCGGGGTGAGCCCGATCTCGCCAAGGACGGTGCGATCGCCGCGACCGATGATGAACTCGACCGCGGAGCGGACCTTGTTCAGCTCGACGCCGAGGTTGGAGAGGACCTTGGCGGCAACGCCATCACCTTCGCGCACGAGGCCGAGGAGGATGTGCTCGGTGCCGATGTAGTTGTGGTTGAAGCGGTGAGCCTCTTCCTGGGCGAGGGTGAGCACACGCCGGGCGCGTTCCGTGAACTTGTCGAATCGGTCGGCCATCGCGTTCCCTCCTGCTAGTCCCCGGTCCTGGCGGCGGAGCCGCCTTCGCCGGATGCGGGTACTGCTTCCTCGGCGGCGGGGGCCGCCTCCACCGAGTTTTCTGTTGTCGCTTCCTCGACCGCGGCCGGCTCCTCGCTCTCGGCGGGGGCATCCTCGGTCGTGGCTGCAGCGGGTTCCTCGCTGGCCTCGGCAGCGGGCTCGGCGCTGGCTTCGGCAGCGGATTCCTCGCTGGCCTCAGCGACGGGCTCATCGCTGGCCTCGGCGGTGGGCTCGTCGCTGGCCTCGGCGGTGGGCTCGTCGCTGGCTTCGGCAGCAGCTTCCTCGCCGGTGGCGGCAGCAGCTTCCTCGCCGGTGGCGGCAGCGGCGGCTTCCCCGTCGTCCGCGAGGCTCAGGGCGTTGCCGGAGTCGGCGTTTTCGA
>VXRS01000153.1:0-213 GCA_009838385.1 Dehalococcoidia bacterium
GGCGGGAGGAACGCCACTGTCGGGGGTGCTGCGGCGGGTCCAGCCGCGGCTGGCGCCACCGCGGCTTCCGCCACGGTTGATCTCGCGCTGCTCGGGCTGGCGAGAACCGGAACCACCTTCGCGGTTGCCACCGCCGCGGGGGCGGCGCCGGCGCCCGGGGCGGGGGGGGCGCGGGGCCCCGGGCTCGCGCCGGGGGGGGGGAAGGGAGGGGGG
>VXRS01000153.1:223-9376 GCA_009838385.1 Dehalococcoidia bacterium
ACTCCCCACCCCCGGGGCCGGCGGGCCGCGGGGGGGGGGGGGGGGCGGGCGCCGGCGCCGGGGGGCGCCATCGCCACGGTCATCGCCGCGGTCTTCGGAACGATCGTCGGCGCGGTCGTCGGCAGCAACGGGCTCAACGCCGTCGTAGTCGAGGTTGTCGTCGAAGTCCTCTTCGACGGCGCCATTGACTTCGGCAGCGGCGACAGGCGTCTCTTCCTCGAGTTCCGGTTCCGGCTCGCGCTCGGGGCGACGGGGACGCGGGGCACGAGACTCCGGGCCTCGGTCGCGGTCACGGTCACGATCGCGGTCCCGGTCCCTGTCGCGGGGCCGATCGCGGTCGCGATCGCGGTCCCGGCCACGCGGGCGGTCACGATCCCGGCCACGGTCCCGGCCGCCACGTTCTCGGCCACCGCGATCGCGGCCACCACGGTCGCGGTCCCGGCCACGATCGCGGTCACGCGGGCGGTCGTCGGAGTCGGGGGAGGCGCCAACGCGGCCGCTGCGGGCCGTGAGGTTGACGCGCCCGAGCGAGTCGATCTCGGTGACAGTGACGGTGAGCTCATCGCCCACGGAGACCACATCCTCGACGCGCTCGACACGCTCCTCGCTGAGCTCGGAGATGTGTACGAGGCCGTCCTTGCCGGGAAGGATCTCGACGAAGGCGCCGAAGTTGAGGATGCGGGTGACGGGACCGGTGTAGGTCTCGCCGACGCCGATCTCCTTGGTGAGGCCCTCGATCATGCGGATGGCGATATCGGCGGCGTCGCCCTCGACAGCGGAGACGAAGATGGTGCCGTCTTCCTGGATGTCGACGTTGGCGCCGCCGGAATCCTCCTGGATCTTGCGGATGACGCGGCCACCAGGACCGATGACCGTCCCGATCTGCTCCTGGTCGATCTTGATGATGTAGACCTTGGGGGCGTGCTCGGAGACGGACTCGCGCGGCTTCTCGATGACCTCACCCATGCGCTCAAGGAGGAACATGCGGGCTTCCCGAGCCTGGGAGAGGGCGGTCTCGAGCAGCTCGCGGGAGACGCCGCCGATCTTGATGTCCATCTGGAGGGCGGTGATGCCCTCCTCCGTGCCGGCGACCTTGAAGTCCATGTCGCCCATGAAGTCTTCCTGGCCGGCGATGTCGGTGAGGACGGCGTAGTTGTCGTCGTCGCCCATGATCAGGCCCATGGCGATGCCGGCGACGGGGGCGGAGAGGGGCACGCCTGCGTCCATCAGGGCGAGGGTGCTGCCACAGACGCTGGCCATGGAGGTCGAACCGTTGGAGGAGAGCACCTCGCTCACGAGGCGGAGGGCGTAGGGGAACTCCGTCTCGGGCGGGATGACGGGAAGGAGGGCGCGCTCGGCGAGAGCGCCGTGCCCGATCTCGCGGCGGCCGGCGCCACGCATGGGGCGCGCCTCGCCGACGGAGTAGGGCGGGAAGTTGTAGTGGTGCATGTAGCGCTTCGACTCGTCCGGGGAGAGCGTGTCGAGCTTCTGCGCCATGTTCATGCCGCCGAGGGTGGCGATGGTGAGCACCTGGGTCTCGCCGCGCTTGAACAGGCCGGAGCCGTGCGTGCGGGGGAGGGTGCCTACGTGGATGTCGAGGGGGCGGATCTCGGTCGTTTCGCGGTCGTCGGCGCGACGGCCCTCGTTCAGGATGCGGTCGCGCATGGCCTTCTTGATGACGGCGTAGAGGGCGTCACCGATGTCTCGCTTGTCGAAGCGGTCCTCGAACTGCTCGGTGAGCTCGGCGCGGACGCGCTTGTTCTCTTCGCTGCGCTCGCTGGCGGCGTTCGAGACGAGGTCGTCGAGGCGGCCGGAAAGGGCGTCGCGGACGGCCTCGATCGCCTCCTCGTTGTCGACGGCGGGGGTGTAGTCCTTCTTGACGGGGGCGGCGTCCGCGGCGATTTCCTCGATGAGGCCGTTGATGGCGGAGTTCGCCTCCATGGCGATCTCCATCGCCTCGATGACGGCGTCCTCGGGAACCTCGGTGGCGCCCGCCTCGACCATCATGACGGCGTCCTTCGTGCCCGCGACGATTAGGTCGAGGTCGCCCTCGGCGGCTTCGGCGAAGGTGGGGTTCACGACGTACTCGCCGTCGATGCGGCCGACGCGGACGCTGCTGACGGGGCCGTTGAAGGGGATGTCGCTGATGCTGAGGGCGGCGCTGGCGCCGACGGTGATGAGGGTGTCGGGCTGGTGCTCGCGGTCGGAGGAGAGGGTGGTGGCGACGATCTGGACCTCGTTGCGGAAGCCCTTGGGGAAGAGGGGGCGGATGGAGCGGTCGGTGAGGCGCATGGCGAGGATGCCATCGCTGGAGGGGCGACCCTCGCGCCGGGGGAAGCCGCCGGGGATCTTGCCCACGGCGTAGAGGCGCTCTTCGTAATCGACGGTCAGGGGGAAGAAATCGATGCCCTCACGGGGGTCGGCCATACAGGCCGTGACAAGGACGACGGTATCGCCCTGGCGCACGGTGACGGCGCCGTTGGCGAGGCCGGCGAGAGCGCCGTGCTGGATGAGTAGGGGCTTGCCGCCGATCTCGACTTCGTAGGTACGGATGCTGGATTCGGTTGCTGTCATGTCTGTGTTCACACTTTCCCTTGCGGCGTCCGCCGCGGTGTCAGGTCGGTTCGGGAGGGCTCAGTGGCAGGCTGCGGCCCAGCGCGGGGGCAAGGCCGGGGAGAAAGAGGGTGGGCTAGCGGCGCAGCCCGAGGCGCCCGATGAGCGTTCGGTACCTGTTTACATCCCGCTTGTTGAGGTAGCGCAACAGCCTGCGACGCTGGCCGACGAGCTTCAGCAGCCCGCGGCGCGTGTGGTAGTCGTGCTTGTGCTCCTGCAGGTGCGCGGTCAGGTACTTGATGCGCTCAGTGAGGAGCGCCACCTGTACTTCAGGGGAGCCGGTATCGCCTTCGTTCTGGGCGTACTCCCGGATCAGGGCCTCTTTCGTTTCCTGGGCCAGCAAACTTGCTCGTTCGACTTCCTTTACCTGTCTTCAGGGAGGAAAGTAGCACGAGGGGGAGGTACCGGCAATTTGCCGACACTGGTCCTGCTGAGCGGTTTGCCGGGTTCGGGCAAGACCACGTTCGCAGCGCAGCTCGCGCCGCGACTGGACGCCCGCGTGCTCGAGAGCGACCTCGTGCGCCGGGAGCTGTTCCCGAAGCGACGGTACACGCGCAAGGAGAGCGGAGCCGTCTTCGCGGAGGTGCGGGCGCGGGCGGAGGCGGCGCTGGAACAGGGCCGCCACGTGATCATCGACGCGACGAACCTGCGGGAGTGGGAGCGGCAGGGGTTCCTCGAGCTGGCAGAACGGCGCGAGGCGCCCGTGGTGGCGGTGCGGCTGACGGCGCCGGACTCCGTCGTGCGAGAACGGCTCTCAGGGCCGCGCGGGGGCGCCTCCGAAGCGAACATCGGCGTGTACAACCGCATGCGAGGCGAGGAGGAGCCGTTCCGGGCGCCGTGCGTACAGGTGGATTCGCGATACTGTGTGGAGGCGAGCGTGGTCCTGGCGGCGACGCTCTGCCAGGGAGGCAGGCGGGGAGACGCATGAGAGGCGAGCAGCCGTTCATCCTGTTGCGAGCGCGTGTGAAGGACGACCGCGCGACGTTCTCGGCGTGGTTCCGGTCGCAACACCTGCGCGAGGTGGCGAAGATCCCGGGGATCTCGAGCGTGCAGTGGGGAGAGACGCGGGAAGGGACGATGCTGGGCGTGTACTGCTTCGAGGATGCGCGGGCAATGCAGGGATCGTTCGGGAGCGCGGAGGCGGCGTACGCGAGGGGGATGTGGGCGAGCTGGTCGGATAAGCTGGACGAGTTCTCGGTGGAGATGCACTTCGCGCTGACGCCTCCGACGATGACGCTCTCGGTGAACTAGGCGGACGAACCTAAAGGCTAAAGCGCTAGTACAGTGGGATATTTCCCGGAACTGCTGTAGGCTCGGCCCATGGACCGGCAGCGGGGGGGATGGTTGTTCGCGGCCCTCGCTGCGCTGGTGGCGGGTGTGGCGCTGGCGGCAGGACTGGCGGCGGAGCCGAGCGGGGTAGCGCAGGCACAGCCGGGCCTGCCGGGAACGTTCTTCGGCGAGGTGACCGCGGCGGACGGCGACGTAGACGGAGGGCTCGATGTCGTCGCATACATCGATGGCACCGTGTGCAGCGAGACGGACACTGAGCAGACCATCCGCGAAGGCGGGGTCACAAAGTACCTCGTGGTGGTGCTCTCCGAGGAGGGGAAGGCGGGGTGCGGCGTGGCCGCCGCCGAGGACGGCACCGGAGCGTCGGAGGTGCACTTCAAGATCGGTGACCGGTTCGCCGAAGAAACGGGGGCCTGGCGGGCAGCGCCACAGGAGCTGGACCTGACGCTGCCGTCGGCTCCACCGGAGCCGGTCGAGCCGACGGAAACGCCAACGGCTGCCGATCCCGGGGAACCGGAGGAGCCTGCCGAGCCTGAGGAACCCGGGGAACCAGAGGAGCCGGCCGAGCCCGAAGAACCGGGGGAGCCCGAGGAGCCGACTGAGCCCGCGGAAACCGAGGTACCCACGGAGACCGAGGAGCCGACCGACACCGAGGAGCCGGCTGAGACCGAAGAGCCCGAGGATACCGAGGAGCCAACGGAAACAACTGAACCCGCCGAGACCACCGAAGAGACGCCTGTACCCACCGAGGCCGTTGAGGCGACAGAAGTGGCGACCGCCACGCCAACCCCGGCGCCGACGCCAACGGCTGCCGCAACGCCGGTCGCGACCGAGGCCCCTGCGGCCACCGAGCCCCCTGCGGCGACGGAAGCGCCCACGCCCGCGGCAACGGATACACCCGCTCCTCCAGCCCCGGATGAGACTGAGGAGACCGGCGGCGCGGGCGCCGGCACCACCGCGCTCATCGTCGTGCTCTCGGTGGTAGCGGGGCTGGCTGCGATTAGCACCGTGTTCTTCCTGTGGATGGCGAGGTCTCCAGCGACAGCGGGTGGCGTAGCCGGTGGGAGCGAGACGGGCGGCGCCCAGTTCGCTGCCATGGGAAGCGGGGCCAGGGACCGGCTGGCGACGCTCTGGGACAGCATTCGGTCAAGAATCCAGCGACCGTAGGTTCCGACCAACCGTATACTTGGGAATCGGTGGGAACGATCCCCGCGGGGTGCACGGAGAGGGTCGTGCGCAGCTGGCGACTGATATCTGGAGTCCTGGTCCTGGCCTTGGCCCTGCTTGTGACCGTTGCCTGCGCCGGCGCCAGGCCCGACCCTCCCGAACCGACGGCGGAACCGACAGTTGAGCCAACCCCTGTCGCGACACCCGCGCCGACGAGAACGCCGGCCGCGCCAGCGCCCACCATTCCGCCGCCGCCGGAGAGCCCGACGCCGGAGGCCACGCCGGAGCTGGGACCCTATGACGGCAATCTGGTGTCGATGCGCATCCCCTCGCTGGGGGTGGAGGCGCCGATCGAGCCGATCGGCCTGGTGGAGGGACGCAACCAGCTCGACGTACCCGAGTGGTACAACATCGGCTGGTACCACATCTACGACAAGCCCGGATTCGGAACGAGCTCCCTCTACTCGGCGCACAAGGACTACTGGCCCAACAAAAAGGGTCCGTTCTACGCCCTGACGGAGCTGCAGGACGGCGACCAGATCGTGGTGGTGATGGATGACGGCCGCGAGTACGTGTACGAGGTGTTCTTCCAGCGGCGTTACACCAGGGAGAACATCCCGATGTACGACCTGATCTGGCCGCACAAGGCGAGGAATCCGGAGTTGCTGCGGCCCGAGGGCGAGGAGTGGATCACGCTGTACACCTGCGGTGGTGATTTTGTGGAGCGGACCGAGGGCGGGCCGGGCTACTACCTTCACCGGGACGTCGTGATCGGCAGGCTCGTTGAAAAGATTCCACCGCCGGCTGTGGGGACACTCGAAGACGACCGGCGGTAAGCTGGCAACCATGCCGGGGTTCACGGAACGGGCCATGGGCCGCCTGCGAAGGGCGGCGGGGGCATGGGCGCTGGCAGCCGCGGTTGCCGTCACCGGAGCAGGCTGCGCGGCGATCGACGTGCCAGCCGAACCCGAGCAGGTCCGGGAGACACCGACGACGGCGCGGACCGCTACGCCCACGGCAGCGCCGACCCAAGCGCCCACCGAGGCGCCCACGGCACAGCCGACGCAAGCGACGGAACCGACGCCCTACGACGGGGAACTGGCCCTGATGCGCATCCCTTCGCTGGGGGTGGAGGCGCCGATCGAGGCGATTGGGAAGATTCCGGGACAGAACAAGCTGGACGTGCCCCGACCCCGGAACGTCGGCTGGTACCACATCTACGACAAGCCCGGATCCGGGACGAGCTCGCTGTTCTCGGCTCACAAGGACTGGGCTCGGGACAATATTCGAGGGCCTTTCTACGCGCTTACCGAGCTCGAGGACGGCGACCTGGTGATCGTGGTGATGGATGACGGCCGCGAGTACGTGTACGAGGTCTTCTTCCAGCAGCGCTACGCGACCGGGGACATGCCCATGCACGACCTGATCTGGCCGCACGAAGCGGAAAACGAAGAGCTGCTGCGGCCGGCGGACGAGGAGTGGGTCACGCTCATCACGTGCGGAGGCGACTTCATACCGACGGAGCCGGACGGGTCGGGGTACTACGTGCATCGCGACGTGGTAATCGCACGGCTGGTGGAGACGAGGCCGGCGGATGCCGTGCAGTCGGTGGCGGGTGGCGACTAGCGACTGGGAGGCAAGCCGGAGGGGACGGCCTACCAGAAGTTCAGGTAGTCGGCGGGGTCGAGGTACTGGCCGTTGTAGCGGATCTCGAAGTGGAGGTGCTCGCCGGTGCTGAAGCCGGTGGAGCCGGAGATGCCGAGGATGGTCTCGCCTTTCCTCACCGAATCACCCCACCTCACGATGATCTCGCGGAAGTGGGAGTAGAGGGTCGTCCAGCCGTCGCCACAATCGACGATGACGTAGTAGCCGTAGCTGTAGGTGAGCCACTCGACGCGTGACACCCAGCCGTCGCAGGCGGCGTAGACCGATGACGCGGGTTGCGACCCGAGGGCGAGGTCGATCCCGGTATGGATGCGGCCGCCCCCGCGGTCGGTCCCGAAAAGGTCGCTGACGAAGTCCCAGGACGCCAGGGGAAGACTGAAGCGGCCGGGCGACACTGGTGGCGGCGGGGTGATGATCCATCCGTCGGGGCTGCGCACGGGGGGCGGTTTGAGCCTGGCGTTGGGAAGGAGGATGTAGCTGCCCGGCTTGATGCCATCGCTGCTGAGGAGGTTGTTGGGGCGGTGATCGAGGACGTCCTGAATGGTGACATCAAGGTGCCGGTCGATGATGCCGCTCAGGGTTTCGCCGTGGCCGACGAGGTAGAGGATGCCGTGGACGCTGCCGAGAGGGACAAGGATCTCCTGGCCGACGGGGATGTAGTCGCCTTCAACGACCTCGGCGTTGTTGAGCAGGATGTTGTCGACGGTGGTGCTGTAGGTCTCGGCGATCTCGCCGAGCGTGTCGCCCCCGCGAACCTCGTAGATGACGTAGGGCTCCTCGGGGTCGATCTGGTCGGTCAGCGCGCGGACGTCGTAACCGGCGTCCTGGCCGGCGGCTGTGGCGCGGCCGACGCCATAGGAGATGGTCTCTCCCTCCGCTACGTCCTCGGTAGGACGCAGGGGAACCTGGGGTGTTGCGAGGGCGGCCCGGAGGGGGGACTCGACGGTGCCGTGGCTGACGCCGGGGCGGAGGAAGGACTCGCCCGTGGGGGCAATGGCGCGCACGCCCGAGAGAGGGGCGGGCGGAATGCTGGAGACCTGGGCGGTCTCGTTCTCGGAGACGAGCCGGACGGCGAGGAGGGCCGCCAGGGCGGCGATGCCGATGACAAGCAGGTGGAGAACGGTGCGAAGCGGAAGACGGCCGTGGGCATGCGAGCGGGCGCGAGCAGAAGAGCGCCCATACAGGAGGCCCAGGAGCCAATCCCTCAGCACGTTCTCCAGTCCCTTCGTGGCGCGGGGATACTGGATCCTCACGCCGACGCTTGCGTCGGATCTCAAGAACTAAACTGCCGCAAGAGACTGCGGAATGCAAGGATTGGTAAGGGCGTTCTGCGCGCTAGACCTCGGTGCGGAGGCCGGAGAGGAACTCCTCGTTGGTGTCGCTCCGGCCGAGCCGCTCGAGCAGACGCTCGGTGGCCTCAAGGGAGTTGGGGGAGTTCTGGGAGATCATGGCCGTCATGCGGCGGACCAGCCAGACGCCCTTGAGCGTGCCCTCGTCGAGGAGAAGCTCCTCGCGACGGGTGGAGCTGGCCTGGATATCGATGGCGGGATAGAAGCGGCGCTCGGCGAGCTTGCGGTCGAGCCGGAGCTCCATGTTCCCGGTGCCCTTGAACTCTTCGAAGATGACCTCGTCCATGCGGCTGCCGGTATCGATGAGACAGGTGGCGATAACCGTGAGGGAGCCACCCTCCTCGCACTTGCGGGCCGCGCCGAAGAGGCGCTTGGGGGGGTAGAGGGCGACGGGGTCGACGCCACCGGTAAGGGTGCGGCCGCTGGGGGGAAGGGCCAGGTTGTAGGCACGCGTGGCGCGCGTAATGGAGTCCATGAGGATGACGACGTCCTGGCCGCCCTCCACGAGGCGCTTGGCGCGCTCGAAGGCCATCTCGGCGACGCGGGTGTGGTCCTCGACCGGCTCGTCGAAGGTGCTGCTGGCGACCTCGCCACGCACGCTGCGACGCATATCGGTGACCTCTTCGGGGCGCTCGCCGATGAGCACGACCATGAGGTGGACGTCGGGGTGGTTGGTGGTGATGCCGTTGGCGATGTTCTGGAGGAGCATCGTCTTGCCGGCCTTGGGGGGCGAGACGATGAGGGCGCGCTGACCTCGGCCGATGGGGGCGATGAGGTCGATGAGCCGGTGGGTGAGGTTGTCGGAGGTCGTCTCGAGGCGAAGCTGCTCGTTGGGGAAGACCGCCGTCAGGTTCTCAAAGAAGGGGCGCCGCTTGGCGGCCTCGGGGTCGATCCCGTTGACGGCCTCGACCTTGAGGAGACCGTAGTACTTCTCGTTGTCGCGCGGGGCGCGAATCTGGCCGGTGACGTAGTCGCCGGGGCGGAGCGCGAAGCGCCGGAGGTTGGACTGGGAGACGTAGATGTCGTGGGGACCTGGCAGGAGGGACTCGCCACGGAGGAAGCCGTAGTT
>VXRS01000153.1:9476-14612 GCA_009838385.1 Dehalococcoidia bacterium
GCGGGGATTCTGGTGCGCGTGTGATGGCAACGATCCTGTTGCCCGCTGCGAGCGGCGCTCGTCAGGACGGGCGGTATGGGTTGCAGAGCGACCTCGAACTCTGAGGTGTGCCTGGTGAGCGCTTCGGCAGGATGCCGGGCTTCGTTCCAGTGCAAATTCAGAATACGAGAGCATTGGAAACGGGGCAAGTAGGGGTTTGGCTTTGCGCGGAGCCGGAGGCGCGCCTACGATCGGCGTCCATGGCTACGAAGCAATCAGCGATGAAGCGCTGGCGGCAGTCGCTCAAGCGCCGGGCCCGGAACCGGCCGAACCGGTCCGAGTCGCGGACGGCGGTGCGTGCAGCCCGCGAGGCCGCGGCTGCGGGCGACGGCGATGCCTACCAGGAGGCGCTGAGTCACGCGTACTCGGTGCTGGACCGGGCGGCGCGGAAGGGCGCCATCCCCGCAGGGCGCGCCGACCGCACCAAGCGCCGGCTGGCGGCCCTGCGCCCGGAGTAACCCCTTTCCCGGAACGGGCCCGGAGGACGGCGTGAGCATCAAGCTGCGACACGCCGGATTCGTGATCGACGACCAGGGAGCGGCCCCGTGACCGAGCAGGGTGGCGGCCGCACGACGGTGGACGTGGTCATCCCCTGCTACAACGAGGTCTCGGTGCTGCGGGAGAGCGTGGAGCGAACGCTCGCGCTGTTCGAAGAGCATCCCGGTTACGACTGGCGCCTGGTGATCGCGGACAACGGCTCGAACGACGGGACCAGCGAGCTGGCGCGGGAGCTGGATGCCGAGCAGGCACGCGTGCGGGCGCTCGTGCTCACTATCAAGGGACGCGGGATCGCGCTTCGGGAGGCGTGGCTGGGGAGCGAGGCGGACGTGGTCTCCTACATGGACGTGGACCTGAGCACGGACCTGACACACCTGGCGGAGCTGGTCGGGATGGTGGCGGAAGGCGGCTACGACGTGGTGAGCGGTTCGCGGCTGGCGCGCGGGTCGGCGACGGAGCGTTCGCTCAAGCGCGAGGTGATCTCGCGGAGCTACGTGCTCATCATCCGGGCGTTCTTCCCGCGGCTGCGGATCACGGACGCGCAGTGCGGGTTCAAGGCCGTGAGCCGGAAGGCCGTGGACGCGGTGGTGCCGGGGATCGAGGACCGCGCCTGGTTCTTCGATACGGAGCTCCTGATCCGGGCGCAGCAGCAGGGTTTTCGGGTGGGGGAACTGCCGGTTCGCTGGGTGGAGGATCCGGACACGAAGGTGCACATCATCAGCACGGCGCTGGAGGATCTTCGGGGGCTGGTGAGGCTTCGTTTCGGGCTGCGCCTGTAAGGGAAGCGGCGGGCGTTCAGGGGGCGCCTCGGAAGGGCGCTCAGGTTTGACCCCCCTAGAGGGGCAGGGTATAACTCGCTTGCTACAGGATTCACAAAGTCGCCGCGGCCAAAGAGGGCCTGCTGGCGTGGAACAGAGAGGGCGCTGGGCCGTGGAAGTTGGCGAATTCCTCGAGCTGGTTTTCGTGTTCATCACGATGTTCCTGGGCCTTGGCATCATGGTTCTGTTCGGCAAGTGGTGGGAGCGGTAACGCATGGCCGTTGAGCAGCCCACCCAACCGACTCTCGGCGACCAGATCTACGACAAGCTCTTCCATAACTACGTGTGGCGGTCGATCTTCCGCACGGGTTACCCGAACACGCCGCGCAACCAGATGCTGGTGGTCGCGACGAACGTGTTCCTCCACCTGCACCCCACCCGCATCCACCGCACGCACGTAAAGATCACGCACACCTACTGCCTGGGCGGGCTCACCTTCTTCATGTTCCTGGGCCTGACCGTGACGGGCATCTTGCTGATGTTCTATTACGTGCCCAGCGTGGACCGGGCATACCTGGACATCCAGAACATCCAGACGAACGTGCAGTTCGGGCAGCTGATGCGGAACATGCACCGCTGGATGGCGCACGCGATGGTGATCCTCGTGTTCCTGCACATGCTGCGGGTCTTCTATACGGGGGCCTACAAGCCACCGCGCGAATTCAACTGGGTGGTGGGCGTGGTCCTGCTGGTGCTCACCTTCCTCCTGAGCTTCACCGGCTACCTGCTGCCCTGGGACCAGCTGGCCTTCTGGGCAATCACGGTCGGCACGAACATCGCCGGCTCGGCGCCGGTGCTGGGCCCGAAGACGCGCTTCTGGCTGCTCGGCGGCTTCGAGGTGGGTCCGGACGCGCTGATTCGCTTCTACACACTGCACGTCATCGGCCTGCCCCTGCTGGCAGCAATCTTCATGGCCGTGCACTTCTGGCGGATTCGCCGGGATGGCGGCCTGGCGCGGCCGCTGTAGCGGCGGGGTGAGCTAACGCATGGCAACCGTCGTCGTCGCCCGGCCGGCCGCCCGACCCACTCCTCGCGCTCGCGACGAGGAGGTGCTGGTCTGGCCCGACCTGGTCTTCGTCGAGTTCATCTCGGCGATGCTGTTCACGGTCCTGCTGTTCCTGCTCTCGTACCTGATGAACGCGCCCCTCCTGGACGAGGCGAACGCGAACGTCACGAACGACCCGGCAAAGGCGCCGTGGTACCTGCTGAACCTGCAGGAGCTGCTGCTGCACATGAACGCGGCGCTGGCCGGCATCGTGGTGCCGACCGTGTGGCTGATCGTCCTGATCGTGTTCCCGTACTTCGACCGCTCCACCGAGGGACAGGGGCGCTGGTTCGCCGACGTGAACTCGGTGAAGAACACCGTGGTCTCACTCAATGTGGGCCTGTGGGGCACGCTGGCGCTCATCATCTGGAACTCGGGCAAGGCGGCGCTCTGGGCCAAGGACTGGTTCGGCTTCTCCGGTGGCAGCACGCTCGCGTTCCTGGAGCGCTCGGCGGCGCTGAAGGACCCCTCGGTTGTGCCCTGGCCCGGGTGGGCGGACTCGATTCCCTACCTGTGGTTCAACCTGAAGATCCTGGACGAAGGTCCGGGGGCGGGCGTAACGACCTTCCAGAAGATCGACCTGCCCACGCTCCTGGTGGACATCGGCATCCCGACGGGATTCATGGTCGGGTTCTCGTGCCTGCTCATCTTTTTCTTCTGGAAGATCAACTGGGTGCATACGCGCCGGGACGCGCTGATCACGCTGATGAGCGGGTTCGTGGGCGTCTTCCTGATGTTGACGGTTATCGGAACAGCCTTCCGCGGGCCCGGCCAGGACCTGATCTGGCCGTGGGACCTGCGCACGCTCGAAGGCATCCCGGGGCAGGAGTAGCGAGCGGATGGCAGCGCAACGGGTAGAGCAAGCACGGCAGGCAGAGGCACGCAAGGTCTCGCGGCGCTCGTTCATGCGGGTGAGCGCCTTCGCGGGCCTGACGCTCGCCCTGGGCGCATTCAGCGCGTTCTTCCTGGGCTTCTTCAACCTGCGCAGCCCGCAGGGCTTCGGGCGGCCGGTGACGGTCCCCAAGATTCAGATCCCGGAGCCGGGCGCCGAGCCCGTCCGCATCACCGAGGGCAAGTTCTGGCTGGTGAACCTGGACGGCAACGAAGGCGACGTGCTCGACCAGGGAGGCACAGGGGGCCTGCTGGCGCTCTACTGGAAGTGCCCCCACCTCGGTTGCACCGTCCCCTGGCGCGGCGACTTCGACGGGGCGGAAGTGGCCTTCCCTGGTGTCCAGGGGTGGTTCCGCTGCCCCTGCCACGGCTCGACCTACTCACGCGCGGGCGTGCGGGTCTTCGGACCGGCGCCTCGCCCGCTGGACACGTTCCTGCTGACGACCAATCCCGACGGCTCGGTCACGGTAAACACGCGCGGCCTGACGCTCGGCGGCGGAGCGGTTCCCAATCCGAAGCGGGCGGTCCCCTACAGTGGCTAGCCGGCAGCGGAGGACCCGTTGAACACCCAGCGCCAAATCTTCCTGATCGTGGTGCTGCTGTTTATCAGCGTGGCGGGCTGCGCCGCGTACACGGCAATCGACCTGCCAATCCGCGCGGAGCGGCAGGCAGACTTCTTCGAGGCCGAGTCGATCGAGCGCGGGGCGCTGCTCTACGCGAACAACTGCCGCACCTGCCACGGCATCCGGGGCGAGGGCGGCGTGGGCCTGACGCTGAACAAGGCCGCGTTCCGGAACCAGGAACCGCTGGCGCTCTCGCAAAACCAGGACCTGATCAGACGCACGCTAATCTGCGGGCGGGCGGGCACACTGATGCCGGCCTGGCTCGATTCGAACGGCGGCAGCCTGACGGCGAACCAGATTGAGCACCTCGTGCGGCTGCTGACGGCGCCGCTCGAGGGAGAGACGTTCGACGCAAACGGCAATCCGACGAACCACGGCTGGCTGGCGGCGGTCGAGTTCGCCCACAACCTGAACCACGAGTCATCGGCCTCGGTGACGGGCGACACGCTGCCCCTGATTGCGGCGGCGCACGGCATCGGAGCGAACGATGTCGAGGGCGCCATCCTCATTGCCGAGCTGAACGGGCTGACCTATGCGGTCGACGGAAGCGGGAACTTCTACCTTCCGTACTCGGGCGACGACGAGGCCCTGATGCTGAACCCGGCCGCGGACAACATCGCGACCGGGCTGCTACCGGGGCAAACGCTGCGCCTGCCGGAAGGCGCGGCCTACCGCGTGAGCGCGGGAGACACGCTGGGGAGCATCGCCGAGCGGCACGGCATCACGCCGTCGCAGATCCGTTCGCTGAACCCGCTGCTGCTGTCGATCGTGGGCGACATCGCCGACGACACGCCGCTGACGGGCGAGCGCAAGCTGCTCCTGCCCGACGGTACGATGTACACCGCCCAGGCGGGTGACACGCTCGTCTCCATCGCGGAAGCGCACGACATCCCCGTGCTGGCGCTCGCGGAGGACAACGAGCTCGCCGAGGACGCCGCCATCGCGGAAGGCACGGAACTGGCGCTGCGCGACGGCACCGGCTACATCGTGCAGTTCGGCGACACGGTCCTCTCCATCGCCAGCGCCCATGGCCTGAGCGAAAGCACGGTGCGGTCGCTCAACGAGCTGGGCGCGGGCGAAGAAGTCTCGACCGAGGTCTGGATCGCGCTGCCGCCGATCAACGCCTACGTGGTAGCGGGCGCCGACCTGGCCCAGGTGGCCTCGGGGTTCGGCAACGTGACGGCCGCCTCGCTGGGTGAGGCGAACGGCCTCGCGGCGGACG
>VXRS01000060.1 GCA_009838385.1 Dehalococcoidia bacterium
TTCGTGAAGGCGGGCGCACGGTCGGCGCCGGCGTCGTCACCAAGGTGCTCGAGTAAGGGCCGGAAGGACGACCATGGCGCGCCAGCAAATCCGCATCAAGCTCAAGGCCTACGATCACCGGCTGATCGACGATTCTGCGCGCCAGATCGTCGAGGCCGCCGAGCGCACCGGCGCGGCTGTCGCCGGCCCGGTGCCGCTCCCGACTTCCATCGAGAAGTTCACCGTGATCCGCAGCCCGCACATCTTCAAGGACTCGCGGGAGCAGTTCGAGATCCGCACCCATAAGCGGCTCATCGACATCCTCGATCCGACCTCCAAAACCGTCGATACGCTCATGCGCCTTCAGCTCGCGAGCGGCGTCGACATCGAGATCAAGCTGTAAGCCATGACTGTCGAAGGACTCCTCGGCCGCAAGCTCGGAATGCTCCAGGTCTTCGATGACGAGGGGCGTTTGCGCGGCGCCACGGCTCTCGAGGTTGGCCCCTGCTGGGTGACGCAGGTCCGCACCGAGGAGAAGGACGGCTACGCCGCCGTGCAGCTCGGCTACGGCGAGAAGAAGAAGCTCAACAAGCCCGCTTCCGGCCACCTCGCCGCTTCGGGGGCGCCCAACCTACGCCACCTGGCCGAGTTCCGCGCCACCGGCGAGGTCAGCCTCGGCGACCAGATCGGCGCCGACATCTTCGAGCAGGGCGAGCTCGTGGACGTGACCGCGACCTCCAAGGGCCGCGGCTTCCAGGGCGGCGTCAAGCGCCACCACTTCCGCGGCGGCCCCAAGACCCACGGCCAGAGTGACCGCCACCGCGCCCCCGGCTCCATCGGCGCCGGCACCACCCCGGGACGCGTGTTCAAGGGCACGCGAATGGCCGGGCACATGGGCGCCGCTCGCACCACGGTGCGCAACCTCGAGGTCATCGGCCGCAACGATGAACGCGGCGTCATCTTCGTCGCGGGCACCGTGCCGGGTCCGCCCGGCGGACTCGTCCGCGTCCGCCATGCGCGCGCCGTCGCGGGATCGCGAGGCAAGGCATGAACCTGCCCGTCGTAGACCGCAGAGGCCGCAAGCGCCGCGAGATCGAAGTGGCCGACGAGGTGTTCGGCATCGAGCCGAATCGCGCCGTCATGCACCAGGCCTACGTGGCCCAGCGCGCCAACGCCCACGCCGGCACGCATAGCACCAAGAGCCGCGGCGAAGTTCGCGGTTCGACCGCCAAGATTCGCCGCCAGAAGGGAATGGGCGCCGCCCGCAAGGGATCGAATCGCGCCGCTACCCGCATTGGCGGCGGCATCGCCTTCGGCCCCAAGCCGCACGGCCACGGCAAGTCCCTGCCCCGGCAGATGCGCCGCCTCGCTATTCGCTCCGCCCTCAGCAGTCACGCCGCCAGCGGCGGACTCATCGTCGTGCCCGCCATCGCCGACGGTGAGACCAAGACCAACGAAGTGGCAGCCGCCCTCAACGCCCTCGGCGTCGAGCGCCGCGCCCTCGTCGTCAGCGGCGAACACGATGCCCGCCTCGTGCAGGCCACCCGCAACATCGGTCACGTTCGCGCCCTCCCCTCCTCCCAGCTCAACGTCGTCGACCTCGTCGATGCCCACCATGTGGTCATGACCGAGGACGCGGTGCGCCGCGCCGAGGAGCTCTGGGGTGGCGAGAACGTCAAGCCCGCCCGCGGGCGCCGGGAGGCCAGCTGATGCCTCGCGAGCTGCATCCCTACGCCATCCTCCTGCGCCCCCTCATCACCGAGAAGAGCACCTCGCTCGCCGGCCAGGACAAGTACGTCTTCGAGGTCGACCTGCGCGCCAACAAGCCGCAGATTCGCGAGGCCGTCGAGCTCGCCTTCGACGTGACCGTGCGGAACGTCAACACCATGGTCGTGAAGGGCAAGAACCGCCGCTTCGGCCGCAACGTCACCAAGCAGCCCGACTGGAAGAAGGCCATCGTCACCCTCCAGCCCGGCGACACCATTGAGCTCTTCGAGGGGATATAGCCATGCCCATCAAGCAGTTCAACCCGACTTCCCCCGGACGCCGCAACGCCAGCGGCCACACCTTCGAGGAGATCACGAAGAAGCGTCCCGAGAAGTCCCTCGTCGAGTCGCTCAAGAAGCGCAACGCGGGGCGCAACAACCAGGGGCGCATCAGCGTTCGCCATCGCGGTGGCGGCAACAAGCGCCTGTATCGCCGCATCGACTGGAAGCGCGAGAAGCACGGCATCCCCGCGAAGGTCGCCGCGATCGAGTACGACCCGAACCGCACGTCGCGCATCGCCCTCCTGCACTACGCCGACGGTGAGAAGCGCTACATCCTCGCGCCCAACGGACTGGAAGTCGGCACGAGCCTCATGAGCGGCCCCGATGCCGAGCTGCGCACGGGCAACGCCCTTCCCCTTGCGAACATGCCCACCGGCACCCAGATCCACAATGTCGAGCTGACCCCGGGCCGTGGCGGCCAGATGGTCCGCACCGCCGGCGCCTCCGCGCAGCTCATGGCGAAGGAAGGCGAGTACGCCCTCATCCGCCTCCCCAGCTCCGAGATGCGCCGCGTGCGCATCGAGTGCATCGCGACGATCGGCCAGGTCGGGAACGTCGAGCACTCCCTCATCAAGCTCGGCAAGGCGGGACGCTCCCGCCATCGCCGCCGCCGTCCGCAGGTGCGCGGCTCTGTCATGAACCCCGTCGATCACCCGCACGGCGGAGGCGAGGGGCGCGCCCCCGTGGGCATGCCCGGTCCCAAGACCCCGTGGGGCAAGCCCACGCTTGGTCATCGCACCCGGCGCAACAAGCGCACGGGCAAGTTCATCGTTCGCAGGCGGGGGAGGTAGTCCGTGTCACGCTCCACCAAGAAGGGCCCGTTCGTGCACCCCTCGCTCTACAAGCAGATCGTGCAGGCGCGGAACTCCCGCAGCCGCGAAGTCATCCGCACCTGGTCGCGTGCCTCCACCATCCTGCCCGACATGATCGGGCTCACCATCGCCGTCCATAACGGGCGCCGCCACGTGCCAGTCTTCGTCACCGAGAACATGGTCGGCCACAAGCTGGGCGAATTCGCTCCCACGCGCACCTTCCGCGGTCACATCGGCAGAAGCGACCGCAGCACGAGGATCGGCTAGCGATGGAAGTGCAAGCGAGCGCGCGCAACATCAACGGCTCCGCCCGCAAGGTGCGGCTCATCCTCGAACGCCTGCCCGGCCTCTCCGTCGATCAGGCGCTCGCCCTGCTGCGCTACGTGCCCTCGCCTCACGCCCGCGATGTCTCCAAGGTCGTGCTCAGCGCCGCCTCCAACGCCGAGAACAACCTCAACCTCGATGTCGACAACCTCTACATCAAGCGCGCCTTCGCCGACGAAGGCGTCACCGTCAAGCGCTACAAGGCGCGGTCGCGCGGTCGCGCGGCCCCGCGCCTCCGGCGTCACAACCACATCACCGTCGTTCTCGACGAGCGCGAGGGATAGGAACGTGGGTCAGAAGGTTCATCCGCACGGCTTCCGCCTCGGCGTCATCTACGACTGGGAATCCAAGTGGTTCGCCGAGAAGGACTACAAGGACCGGCTGCGCGACGACATCGAGTTGCGCGCGCACATCCTCGATCTGCTGCCCGACGCCGGCATCAGCCGCATCGAGATAGACCGCAACGCCAACCTCGTCACCGTCACGGTGCACACCGCCAAGCCGGGCATCGTCATCGGCCGGGGCGGCGCCCGCGTCGAGGAGCTGCGCGGCTCCCTCGAGGAGCTCACCGGCGGACGCGTCCGCGTCAACATCCAGGAGATCCGCACCCCGGAGCTCGACGCCTTCCTCGTCGCCCGCTCGGTCGCCGACCAGCTCGAGCGGCGCGTCGCCTTCCGCCGGGCCGTCAAGCAGGCGGTGCAGCGCACCATGCAGCGCGGCGCCCAGGGCGTCCGCATCTCCGTCGCCGGACGCCTCGGCGGCACCGAAATGTCCCGCCGCGAGACCGAGACCGCCGGCCGCGTTCCGCGCCACACCCTCCGCGCCGATATCGACTACGGCCTCGCCGAAGCGCACACCACCTTCGGCCGCATCGGCGTGAAGACCTGGATCTACAAGGGCGACATCCTCCCCGACGAGGTCGAGGAAGAGGTCGAGGAGCCCATGAACTTCGAGGAGGAGGAGCCCGTCGCCGAGCCCGAGCCCGAAGAGGCTCCCGCTCCCGAGCCGCCCCCCGTCGAGGTCGTCCGTGGCCCGCAGCACACCGCCATCTCCGTCGAGCAGCAGGAAGCCGTTGCCCGCCAGAGCCAGGAGGACGACTGATGCTGCAGCCCCGGCGCGTCAAGCACCGCAAGCACCACCGCGGCCGCATGAAGGGCAAGGCCACGAGCGGCAACGTCGTGTCCTTCGGCGAGTACGGCCTGCAGGCGCAGGCGCCCGCCTGGATCGACTCCCGCCAGATCGAGGCCGCCCGCCGCGCCATGACGCACGAGATGCGTCGCGGCGGCAAGGTCTGGATCCGCATATTCCCGGACAAGCCCGTCACCGCGAAACCGGCCGAGACCCGCATGGGCTCCGGCAAGGGCAACCCCGAGAAGTGGGTCGCCGTGGTCAAGCCTAACCGCGTCCTCTTCGAGATCGCCGGTGTTCCCGAGGAAGTCGCCCGCGAGGCCCTGCGCCTCGCCGCCCACAAGCTCCCCATCCCCACGAAAGTCGTCCAGCGCGACGAGTTGGTGATCTAGTCATGCCCAACCAGAAAGCCACGGCCGTCCGCGAGTGGGACGACGCCCGCCTCGACAACGAGATCAACGAGGCCTACCGCGCCCTCTTCACCCTTCGCTTCCAGCAGGCCACCCGCCAGTTGCAGAACTACCGTGCCCTGCGCGATGCCAAGCGGACCATCGCCAGGCTCCGAACGATCAAGCGCGAACGCCAGATCGCGCAGCTCGATGAGGCTTCCGAATGAGCGCTCGCATCCTCCAGGGCGTCGTCGTCAGCGACAAGATGGATAAGACCGTCGTCGTCAACGTCGCGCGCCGCAAGCAGCACGCCCTCTACCGCAAGGTGATCAACCGCAGCAAGCGCTTCAAGGCGCACGACGCCGAGAACGAGTGCAACGTCGGCGACACCGTGCGCATCCTTGAGACGCGCCCCATCTCGAAGGGCAAGCGCTGGCGCGTCATCGAGATCCTCGAGCGCGGCGACGTCGCCGAGGTCTCCCCCGAGGACATCGGCCGCAGCATCGAGGAAGAGGTGCAGGCCTCGCCCACCGCTGCCGCCGCCGCGGAAGCTGAGGCGGAGGCCGGGGAGACGGGCGACGAGGAGGACGGCTCGTGATCCAGCAGGAGTCCCGCCTCAAGGTTGCCGATAACTCGGGCGCGCGCTCCATCCTCTGCATCCGCGTGCTCGGCGGCAGCCGCCGCCGCTACGCCCGCCCCGGCGACATCATCGTCGCCTCGGTCAAGACCGCCCAGCCGAACTCTCCCGTCAAGAAGGGCGAGGTCGTGCGCGCCGTCATCGTGCGCACCGCCAAGGAGTACGGCCGCCCCGATGGCTCCTACATCCGCTTCGATGAGAACGCCGCCGTCCTCCTCGCCCCCGACGATGAGAATCCCCGGGGCACACGCATCTTCGGCCCCGTCGCCCGCGAGCTCCGCGATCACAACTTCATGAAGATCGTCTCGCTCGCCCCGGAGGTGCTGTGATGCCGGCGAAGATTCGTCGTGGCGATCGGGTCGTGGTCATCAGTGGCCGCAGCAAGGGCGCGCGCGGGGTCGTGCGCTCCGTCGACCGCAAGAAGCAGCGCGTCACCATCGAGGGCGTCAACATGATCAAGCGCCACCAGCGGGCGCGCTCCATGCAGCAGCAGTCCTCGATCATCGAGCGCGAGGGGCCCGTGCACATCAGCAACGTGATGCTGCTCGATCCCGCCACCGATGAGCCCACTCGCGTCACCTTCCGCCGTCGCGACGACGGCACGACGGTGCGGGTCAGCAAGCGCACCGGGGAGGACGTCGAATGACCCAGTCAACGCTCCCCCGCCTTCGCGTTCGCTACGAGGACGAGGTCGTGCGCCAGCTGCGCGAGCACTACGGCTTCGAGAACCCGATGGAGGTGCCGCGCCTCTCCAAGGTCGTGCTCAACATCGGCATGGGCGAAGCCCTCACCGATGCCAACAGTCTCGACCGCGCCGCCGAGGACCTCCAGACCATCAGCGGCCAGAAGCCCGTCATCCAGCGGGCCAAACGCTCCATCGCGAACTTCCGCCTGCGCGAGGGCAATCCCGTCGGCGTCTCCGTCACGTTGCGGGGCCAGCGCATGTACGAGTTCCTCGACCGCCTCATCAGCGCCGCCCTGCCCGCCATCCGGGACTTCCAGGGCCTCAGCCCCAACGCCTTCGATGGCCGCGGTAACTACAGCATCGGGCTGCGCGAGCAGCTCGTCTTCCCCGAGATCGACTACGACCGCGTCGACAAGGTGCGCGGTCTCCAGGTCACCATCGTGACCACCGCCCGTACGGATGACGAGGGCCGGCGCCTGCTCGAGCTCCTCGGCATGCCCTTCGCCCGGAACTAGAGGGGGACACCATGGCGAAGAAGAGTCAGATCGCACGCGACGAGAAGCGCCGCGCCCTATACCAGAAGTATCGCCATCGCCGCGAGGAGCTGAAGGCTGCCCGTCGCGCCGCCCAGGGCAACCCCACCGAGCTGGCCCGCATCCAGTTCGAGCTTGCCAAGCTCCCAAACAACAGCAGCCCCACGCGCCTGAAGAACCGCTGCATCGTCACCGGTCGCTCGCGCGCCTACATCCGCAGGTTTGGCCTCTCGCGCATCACCTTCCGCGAGATGGCCCACAAGGGTTACCTGCCCGGCGTCACCAAATCGAGTTGGTAGACCGCCTGGACGCCACGGAGGCAACGAACCGATGACCATGAGTGACCCGATCGCGGACATGCTCACCCGCATCCGCAACGCCGTCAGCTCGCGCCACGATGCCGTCACCATCCCCTCCTCCAAGGTCAAGGTCGCCATCGCCGAGGTGCTCAAGAGCGAAGGCTTCATCCGCGACTACGACGTGCAGAAAGGGCCGGACGAGCCCCAGGCCACCATGAAGGTCGAGCTCAGCTATGGCGGCCGCCGGCAGCCCGTCATCAACGGGCTCCAGCGCGTCAGCAAGCCCGGACTGCGCGTCTACGTGCAGCGCCGCGAGATTCCGCGGGTCTACGGCGGCCTCGGCGTCGCCATCATCTCCACGCCCAAGGGCGTCATGACGGGGCAGGAGGCCCGCCGCCAGCAAGTTGGCGGCGAGCTGCTCTGCTACGTCTGGTAGGAGCCGCGATGTCTCGCGTCGGCAAGCAACCCGTTCCCATCGCCTCCGGCGTCCAGGTCACCCTGGGAGATGGCAACGCCATCACCGTGAAGGGCCCGAAGGGCGAGCTGCAGCGCACCTTCCCCGGCGAGATGCGCTTCGCCATTGAGGACAACGAGGTCGTGGTCACGCGCCCCAGCGATGCCAGCGGGCACCGCGCCCTGCACGGCCTCTCCCGCTCGCTCCTGAACAACATGGTCGTAGGCGTCACCGATGGCTTCACCAAGACCCTCGAGGTCCAGGGTGTCGGCTACCGCGCCCAGCTCGAAGGTTCGAGCCTGCGGCTCGCCGTGGGGTTCTCCCATCCCGTCATCGTCGAGCCCCCCGAGGGCATCACCTTCGCGGTCGAGGGACCGCGCATCAACGTCAGCGGCATCGACAAGGAGCAGGTCGGCCAGGCGGCTGCCGATATCCGCAAGGTCCGCCCGCCCGAGCCCTACAAGGGCAAGGGCATCCGCTACCTCGGCGAGCGCGTTCGCCGCAAGGCCGGCAAGGCCGGAAAGGTGGGAATCTGATGGCTCAGGCCAACCGTTACCACGCCCGCCACCGCCGCCACCGGCGCGTTCGCAAGAACGTTGCGGGGACAGCCGGGCGTCCGCGCCTCAACGTCTTCCGCAGCGCCTCGCACATCTACGCCCAGGTCATCGATGATGATCAGGGGCACACCATCGCCGCCGCCAGCGACCTCGACGCCGACCTTGCCGGCGAGATCGCCGGCAAGCCGAAGGTCGAGCGAGCCGCCGCCGTCGGCGCCGCCATCGCCAGCCGCGCGAAGGAGCACGGCGTCGCCGAGGTCATCTTCGACCGGGGCGGCTACAAATACCACGGCCGCGTGAAGGCTCTCGCCGAGGCCGCGCGCGAAGCCGGATTGGGATTCTGATGGGCAACTTCGAGAACTCGGGCGACGAGCTCAACGAGAAGGTCATCTATATCAACCGCGTGGCCAAGGTGGTCAAGGGCGGACGCCGCTTCAGCTTCACGGCCCTCATGGTCGTGGGCGATGGCCACGGCAACGTGGGCATCGGCCTGGGCCGCGCCAACGAGGTGCCCGAGGCGATCCGCAAGGGCGCCGCCATCGCCCGCAAGGAGATGTTCTCCGTGCCCCTCAAGGGCGGCACCCTTCCGCACGACTACGTCGCCGAATTCGGCGCCGCTCGCATCCTCATGAAGCCCGCCAGCCCCGGCACGGGCGTGATCGCCGGCGGTGCCGTGCGCGCCATCATGGAGGCCGCCGGCGTTACCGACGTGCTGACCAAGTCGCTCGGCAGCCGTAATCCGGTCAACGTCGCCCGCGCAACGGTGAAGGGTCTCGCCACGCTGCGCGATCCCGATGTCGCCCGCGAGCGCCGCTTCCAGATCATCGCCGAATCCACGGCGGCGGAGGCGACGTAATGGGGAAAGTCGCGATCACCTGGCGCAAGAGCGCCATCGGCTACAACCAGCGCCAGAAGGACACCATCCGCAAGCTCGGCCTGCGCCGCCTCCACCAGACCGTCGAGCACGACGACAGCCCCGCCCTCCGCGGCATGATCGCCAGGGTCGGCCACCTTGTCGACGTGGACGACGGAGAAGCAGGGGAAGCCTCGTGAGCATCCACGCCAACGAACTCGCCCCGCCCCGTGGCGCGACCCGCAACCGCAAGCGCCTGGCCCGCGGCAACAGCGCCGGGGGCGGCACCTACGCGGGCAAGGGCCTCAAGGGCCAGAAGTCCCGCAGCGGCAGCAAGATACGCCTCGGCTTCGAGGGCGGCCAGATGCCGCTCATCCGCCGCATGAGCACCCTCCGCGGCTTCAACAACAAGTGGCGCGTGGCCTACCAGCCCGTCAATACCGGCACGCTCCAGGAGCGCTGCGAGGACGGCGCCGAGGTTACGCCCGAGTCGCTCCTCGCGATCGGCGTGCTCCGCCACCTGCGCGAGCCCGTGAAGATCCTCGCCCACGGCGAACTCTCCCGGGCCCTCAACGTGCACGCCCACAAGGTCAGCGCCGCCGCCCGCGCCCGCATCGAGGGCGCCGGCGGTACGGTCACCCTGATCGGCGACACCGCCGGCGAAGCCGAAGCGGAAACCCCAACCGAGGAGTAGGAGCGCCGAACCGTGTCGTTCATGGGCGAGACCACCACCGTCCCGGGCACCAACCGCCCGCGCCTGCTCCAGGCCATGGTCGACGCCTTCCGCCAGGAGGAAGTGCGGCGAAAGCTGCTCTTCACGATCGGCATGCTCATCATCTTCCGCTTCGTCGCCCACGTTCCCGTTCCGAACGTAGACCGCAACGCCCTGGAGCAGGCCTTCGACGGCAACGCCGTGCTCGACTTCCTCAGCATCTTCTCCGGCGGCGCTCTCCAGAACCTCAGCGTCGCCGCCCTCGGGGTCTACCCGTACATCACCGCCTCGATCATCATGCAGATCGTCACCCCCATCTCCGGGCGCTTGCGCGCGCTACAGGAAGAAGGCGAGCAGGGCCGGCGGCGCATCCAGGTCTACACCCATTGGCTCGCCGTGCCCCTGGCGTTTGTGCAGGGATATGGCCAGATCATCTTCATCAACAACCAGGGTGGCGGCGCCGTCATCCGCGACTTCGGTTTCCAGAACGACTTCTTCGGGACCATCGCCACGCTCTTCACACTCTGCGCGGGAACCATGTTCCTCGTCTGGCTCGGCGAGCTGATCACGGAGCACGGCATCGGGAACGGCGTCTCCCTCATCATCTTCGGCGGTATCGTCGCCGTCCTCCCCGGCCTCGTCCCCAACATCTCGACCAGCTCGATCATCGCGGTCGCTGCGATTCTGCTCTTCGCCGTCGCCCTCATCTTCGTCATCGTCTTCTTCCAGGAGGCCCAGCGGAGAGTGCCGGTCCAGTACGCCAGATCCTCCTTCCGGGGAGGACGGATGTACCGTCAACAGGGCCAGAGCTTCATCCCCCTGCGCGTCAACATGGCCGGGATGATCCCTCTCATCTTCGCCTTCTCGATCGTCATCCTCCCCGCCGTCGTCGCCGGCTATTTCTCCGGTGCGGGCGGCTGGGTCGAGACAGTCGCGGACTTCTTCGTCAACCAGTTCCAGGGAGGCCGTGGCGGCGGCGGCACGGGCATCTACTGGCTCGTGCTGTTCGTCCTCGTCGTGGGCTTCGCCTTCTTCTATACGATCGTCCAGTACAACCAGCAGAACATCGCCAAGAACCTCCAGCGACAGGGGGCCTTCATCCCCGGCATTCGTCCGGGCCCCCCCACCGAGGCTTACCTCTTACGGGTCGTCACCCGCATCACCTGGGGAGGCGCGCTCTTCCTCGGGGTGGTTGCGGTTGCCCCGTTCTTCATCGGCCTCACCACCGATGTCCAGGCGCTCACCATCTCGAGCGCCGGCTTCCTCATCGTCGTCGCCGTCGTGCTCGACACCATGAAGCAGCTTGAGGCCCAGCTCCTCATGCGGAACTACGAAGGGTTCATCCGCTAGCCATGTTCGTTGTGCTTCTCGGCCCTCCCGGCGCGGGCAAAGGAACCCAGGCCCAGCGCCTCACGACTTCGACGGGACTGCTCCACCTCTCGACCGGCGACATGTTCCGCGAGAACGTGCGCGAGGGCACCGAACTCGGCACCCTCGCCAAGAGCTATATGGACCGCGGCGAGCTTGTCCCCGACGAGGTCACCATCAAGATGCTGCTCGAGCGGATCGCCCGCCCCGACGCCGCCGAGGGCGCCATGTTCGATGGCTTCCCCCGCAACGTCGTGCAGGCAGCCGCTCTCGATGAGGCCCTCGAAGGCCGAGGCGACTCCATCGACCACGCCCTCCTGATCGCCGTCCCGGACGAGGAGCTCGTCGCCCGCCTCGGCGGTCGCTGGCTCTGCCGCGCCTGCGGCGCCGTCTATCACGAACGCAACGACCCCCCCAGCAAGCCAGGCGCCTGCGACACGTGCGACGGCGAGCTCTATCAGCGCGACGACGATCGACCCGACGTAGTCCGTACCCGCCTGGAAAAGATGAAGCCTCCCGCCGACCTCATCGACCACTACCGCGATGCGGACGTGCTCAGCGAGATCGACGGCGAGCGCGACCTCGATTCCGTCACCGCCGACCTCCTGGAGGCGCTCAGGTAACCCCTATGCCGATCATGCTCAAGTCCGAAGCCGAGTTGGATGTCATGCGCGAGGCTGGCCGCATCGTCGGCCAGACCCTCGCCGGCATCCGCGAAATGGTCCGGCCCGGCCTCAACCTGCTTGAGGCCGAGGCGTTCGTCACGGAACAGTTCAAGAAACACGGCGCCATCGAAACCTTCCGAGGCTACGACCCCGCCGGCAAGCCGCCCTACCCCTCCAACGTCTGCGCCAGCGTCAACGAGGAGCTCGTCCACGGTATCCCCCGCGACCGCATCCTGGAGGAAGGCGACATCGTGACCTTCGACCTCGGCGCCACCTACAAGGGCTTCGTCGGCGACTCCGCCATCACCGTGGCCGTCGGCAAGATCAGTCCCGAGGCGAAGCGCCTCATGGAGGTCACCGAGGGCGCCCTCTGGGCCGGTATCGAGGCGATGGGCACGGGCACGCACCTGAACGATGTCAGCGCCGCCATCGAGGACGCCATCCCCGCCGAGTACTCCATCGTGCGTGAGTACACCGGCCACGGCGTCGGCCGTCAGATGCATGAGGAGCCGCAGGTGCCGAACTACCGGCGCCGCTTCCGCGGTCCGCCGCTCAAACCCGGTCTCGTCCTCGCCCTCGAACCGATGGTCAACATCGGCAGCCCCCGCACGCGTGAGCTGGACGACAGTTGGACCGTGGCCACCGAGGACGGTAGCCTTTGTTGTCACTTCGAGCACACTATCGCGATCCGGAAAGGGCAGCGCCCGGAGGTGCTGACCCTTCCGTGAGTGCGTATTTGGCTGGACACCAGAGAGTTGGTAGGCGATCATGAAAGTTCGGGCCTCGGTCAAGCGGCGTTGTGACAAGTGCAAGGTGATCCGTCGCCACGGACGGGTCATGGTCATCTGCGAGAACCCGAAATGTAAGCAGCGGCAGGGCTAGGTCATGGCGAGGATTTCCGGCGTCGATATCCCCAACGAGAAGCGCATCGAGATATCGCTGCGCTACATCTATGGCATTGGCCCAACCCGAGCCAGTCAGCTCCTGACGTCTACCCGTGTCGACCCCGGAACGCGTACCCGCGACCTCACCGACGAAGAGCTCGTGCGCATCCGCGACTTCATCGAGAAGAACTACACGGTCGAGGGTGACCTTCGCCGTGAAGTGCGCCAGAACATCCAGCGTCTGGTCGAGATCAACTGCTACCGCGGCCAGCGCCATCGCCGCAACCTTCCTGTACATGGGCAGCGCACGCGCACCAACGCACGCCAGCGCCGCGGCGCCCGCAAGACCGTCGCCGGCCGCCGTCGCGCCGCCACGAAGAAGTAACCGGAGAACGAGCGAATGCCCGAGGGAACCCGCCGATCCAGGCGCCGCGAGCGCAAGTCCGTGCCCCGCGGTCGCGCCTACATCAAGAGCTCGTTCAACAACACGATCGTGACGCTGACCGACCCCAACGGGAACGTCGTGGCGCAGGCCACCGCCGGTCAGACCGGCTTCAAGGGCTCGCGCAAGAGCACGCCCTTCGCCGCCCAGCTCGCCGGCGAGGCTGCCGCCCGCCGCGCCCAGGAGCACGGCATGCAGACCATCGAGGTCTTCGTGCGCGGCGCCGGCAGTGGCCGCGAGGCCGCCATCCGCGCCCTCCAGGCGACCGGGCTCGACGTGACCGCCATCCGTGATGTCACGCCCATCCCCCACAACGGCTGCCGCCCTCCGAAGAGGAGGCGCGTCTAGCAATGGCCCGTTACACCGGCCCCGTCTGCCGAATCTGCCGCCGTCGCGGCGACAAGCTCTACCTGAAGGGCGAGCGCTGCTACTCGCCCAAGTGCGCCTTCGAGCGTCGCCCCAACCCCCCGGGCCCGCGTCCCGCCCGCCGCCGCAAGGTGAGCGACCGTGGACTCCAGCTCCGGGAGAAGCAGCGCGCCCGCGCCACCTACGGCGTGCTCGAGCGGCAGTTCCTGCGCTACTACAAGGAGGCCGTGCGCCGCCCCGGCGTCTCCGGTCTCAACCTTGTGCGCATCCTCGAAAGCCGGCTCGACAACGCGGTCTACCGCGCCGGTTTCGCCGACTCGCGCGCCCAGGCGCGCCAGATCGTCCGTCACGGGCTCATCACCCTGAACGGGCGCAAGACCGACATCCCCTCCGCCCAGTTGCGCGATGGCGACACCATCGGCTTCACGCAGCGCGGCGCCCGCAGCGAGCACTACAAGGTGCTCCAGGAGACCATCGCCGCCAAGACGCCTCCGTCCTGGCTTGTGGTCGATCCGGGCGCTCTCACCGCCCGCGTCGCCGGTCCGCTCGAGGTTGTCCCCGGAGAAACCCACCGGTTCAACGAAAACGTCGTCATCGAGTACTACTCTCGCTAGGCAGGTCAGCAGGTTCTATGACGCTCGAAACCCCTCTCGATCCGCTCGACATGCCCCCCGCTCCGGTCCCTGTGCCGGTGCCGGAGCTGACCATCGAGAACGAGGACGACGGCTACGCCCGTCTGGTCGCCGAACCGCTCGACCCCGGCTACGGCACGACCCTCGGGAACGCCCTGCGCCGCATCCTCCTCAGCTCGCTCGAGGGCGCCGCGATCACCTCCGTGCGCATCGACCAGGTGCAGCACGAGTTCTCCACGATTGAGGGCATGCAGGAGGATTGCACCGAGTTCCTTCTCAATGTGAAGGAGATCCGGCTGAAGGCGCTCAGCAACCGCCCCGGCACCCTCACGCTCGACGCCGAGGGCGCCGGCGAGATTACCGCCGGCGACCTCCAGGTGCCGGCCGACTTCGAAGTCGTGAACCCCTCCCTCCACCTCGCCACCCTTGATGGCCCCGAGGCCCGCATCAACGCCGAGTTCCACGCCCAGCTCAAGAGCGGCTATACGCCCGCAACCGAGGTCGAGGGCATGCCTATCGGCGTCATCCCCGTCGATGCCGTCTTCTCCCCCGTGCGCAAGGTCAACTTCCACGTCGAGAAGGTGCGCGTTGGTCAGGCCACCGATTTCGACCGCATGGTGCTCGAAGTGTGGACCGACGGCACGGTCGCTCCCGTGGACGCCGTCGGCCAGGCCGCCAACATCCTGATCGACCAGTTCGGCCTCTTCAACACGATGGGCGCCCCCGGCGCCCCCGCGGCCGCGCCT